>CAYNDV010000033.1:0-36254 GCA_964396055.1 uncultured Vicinamibacterales bacterium
GAGCCCGCGGTGCCCGCTGCGGGGCCCTGGCCGGCAGCGCCCGGACCGCGGCCCGCACCGGCGCCGGCCATGCCGCGCTGCATCTCCGGCGGCACCTCCTGGTTGAGCGCCGCAAACGTGTCGGTGGTCGGACGGAAGCGCAGCGCGGCGTTCGGGATCCGCAGGACGTCCGACCGCTTGGCGATCTCGATCGTGACGTTGGCCGTCATGCCGGGCTTGAGCTTGAGCTGGGGATTGGGCACGTCGATGACGGTGCCGTAGGTCACGACGTTCTGCTGCACCACAGGCTGCAGGCGCACCTGCGCCACCGTGCCGATGAACTCCTCAGTGGGGTAGGCGTCGACGCGGAAGCGGACGCGCTGGCCCGGGCGGATCCGGCCCACGTCGGATTCGTCCACGTTGGCGTTCACCTGCATCTTCGTCAGATCGGCCGCGATGATGAACAGCGTCGGGGCGTTCATGCTGGCGGCCACCGTCTGGCCGACGTCCACGTTGCGCGAGATGACGATCCCGTCGATCGGGGCTTCGATGACGGTGTGGTTCAGGTTGACCGTAGCCTGGTTCAGGGAGGCCTGCGACTGGATGACGGCGGCCTCCGACGACTTCAGCTGGGCCTCGGCGGCCCGCACGGCCACCTGGGCGGCCTCGAGATCCTGGGGTGACACGAGCTTGCGATCGAACAGGCTCTGGGAGCGCTTCAGCTTGTTGCGGGCGTCCTCCGCGCTCACGCGCAGGCGGTCGACGTCGGCCTGGGAGCGGGTGAGGTTGGCGCGCGCCTGCTCGATCTGCGTCTGGATGAGCGACGGATCAAGCTCGGCGACGACCTGGCCCTTCTTCACGATCGAATTGAAGTCGGCGTAGAGGGCCTTGATGTTGCCCGACACCTGGCTGCCGACCTGCACGGTGGTCACCGCCTGCAGGGTGCCCGTGGCGCCGACCGACTCGACGATCTCCCCGCGCGAGACGGGCAGGGTCGACACCTTGACCTCGCCCTCGGGCGTGCGCAGCTTGTAATAGGCCCCGGCGGAACCGGCGACGACGGCCAGGGCGATGATGATGAGCAGCCACTTCTTCATGGGTTCCTCGCGCTACTTCTCCGTGGCGGGCTCGTGGCGCATGCCCCGGAGCAGGCCGGACCAGCCCTCTTCGAACAGCGTGTAGACGACCGGCACCAGCACCAGCGTGATCAGCGTGGAGGTCAGCAGGCCGCCGATCACCACGCGGGCGAGCGGGGCCTGGATCTCCGACCCCTCCCCGATCGCCAGGGCCAGGGGCAGCAGGCCCAGGATGGTCGTCAGCGAGGTCATGAGGATCGGGCGCAGCCGCGTGCGGCCCGCCAGTTCCACGGCCTCGCGCAGGGGGAGGCCGTCGCGGCGCCTCAGGATGTTGGTGTAGTCGACCAGCAGGATGGCGTTGCTGACGACGATCCCGGCCAGCATGATCACGCCGATGTAGGCCTGGATGCTGAAGGTCGTGTTGGTCAGCAGCAGGGCGCCGATGACGCCGATGGCGGCCAGGGGCACCGAGAACATGATGATGAACGGGTCGCGCAGCGACTCGTACTGCGCGGCCATGACCGCGTAGGTCAGGATCAGGGCCAGGATCAGCATCAGCTGGAGCTGGTTGAAGGCCTTGGCCTGCTCCTCGACCTCGGCGCCGAAACCGACGGAGAAGTCGCGCGGAATGGCGAGCGACGGGATCCGGTCCTGCACCGCCTTGACGGCCTCGCTCAACGACGTCTCGATCTCGGCGTTCACCCGGGCGATACGTTCCTGGTTCTTGCGCTCGATCTGCACGGGGCCCGTCTGGGCGTCGACGCGCAGGAGGTTCTTGGCCTCCATGACGCGCCCGGTCGGCGTCGAGACCATGATGTTGTCCACGTCGCCGATGCGTTCGCGGTCGCTCTCGCGCAACCGCACCACGATGGGATACTCGTAGCCGCGGTCGCGGAACTGGGCCGCGGTCGTGCCGGCCACGTTGGTGCGGATGGTGGCGGCCACCTCACTCTGCCGGAGGCCGAAGCTGGCGGCCTTCGGCCGGTCCACGCGGACGGCCAGTTCGGGGCGGCCCTCTTCGCGGCCCAACTGCGCGTCGGCGATGCCGGGCGTCTGTTCCATCATCGCCTTGGCGCGCTGGGAGAGCGACCGGGCATCGGCCAGGTCCTGGCCGCGGATCTCCAGCGCCAGGCGGCCGCTGCCGCCGCCGGTGAACATCCGGCTCATCATGTTGTTGCCGCCCGACGCCCGGGCGCGGGCGGTGACGCCCGGCAGCGCCGAGGCGAGGCGCCGCCGCAAGTCCTGGGCGATCTGCTCGTTCGACCGCGTGCGTTCGTCCTTGGGCACCAGGCGCACCGTCACCGACCCGCGGTGCGTGGATCCGCCCATGAAGCCGCCTCCGCCGCCGTTGCTGATGAGCATCACCGTCTCGGGCACGGACTGCCGCACCAGTTCCTCCATGCGGACGATGGCGGCCTCGGTGAGCTCGATGCGGCTGCCGACCGGCAGTTCGAGGTCCACCTGCACCTCGCCCTCGTCGGTCTGGGGCATCAGTTCGAAGCCCACCCGTGGCAGCAGCACCAGGGAGAGTACGAAGAGGCCGGCCCCCACGAGGAGCACGGTGGGCCGGTGCACCAGCGCCTTGTGGAGGATGTGCCGGTAGACCTCGTCGAGGCGGTCGAGGCTGCGCTCGCTGGCGGTGTACAGCCGGCCCGCCAGGCCCTTGCGCTGGTCGGCGGGCAGGGGGAGCCGCAGGAGCTTCGAGCACAGCACGGGCACCAGGGTGATCGCGACAAAGAGCGACATGCCCAGCGAGAAGATGACCACCACGGACAGCTGCTTGAACATGATGCTCGAGACGCCGGTCAGGAACAGCAGCGGCACGAACACGCCCATGTGGGTGAGCGTCGAGGCCAGGATGGCGGGCCCCACCTCGGCCGCGCCGTCGAGCGCCGCCTGGAAGCGGTCCTTGCCGAATACCTCCATGTGCCGGAACGTGTTCTCGAGCACGACGATCGACGCGTCCACGATCATGCCGATGCCCAGGGCGAGCGCCCCGAAGGTCATCGTGTTGAGCGTGAACCCGGCGAAGTAGAGCAGAGCGAACGTGCCGATGACCGAGATCGGGATCGACGCGCTGATGATCAGGGTGGACCGGAGGTTGCGCAGGAAGAAGAAGATGACGATGACCACCAGGATGGCGCCGTCGCGGGCGGCGGTCTGCACGCCGGCGATGGAGCGCTCGATGAACACCGAACTGTCGTCGAGCAGGCTCAGGCGGACGTTGGGCACCTCGCGGTTGATGCGTTCAATCTCCGCCCGGACAGCCTGGGCGATCGCCACGGTGTTCTCGCCGGACTGCTTGGTGACGCGCATCCGGATGCCGGGCTTGCCGTTGATGCGCGTGAACGACCGCAGGTCTTCCGTCGAGTCCTTCACCTCGGCGATGTCCTTCAGGTAGACGGGCACGCCGTTCTTGGTGAGGACGACCAGGTCGCGGATCTGGTCCAGGTTCTCGTACTGCCCCTGGCTGCGCAGCAGATAGGTCGTGTCGCCCTCGTCGATCTCACCGAGCGGCGTATTCTCGTTTTCGGCCCGCAGGAGGCTGACGATCCGGTCCACCGACATGTCGAGGGCCGCGATCTTCTCCTTGGTCAGCAGCACGTGAATCTGGCGCCGCAGGCCGCCTTCGACGCTGACGGCCGCCACGCCGGGCACCCGCTCGATGCGGGTGGACAGCTGGTTCTGGGCCAGTTCGCGCAGCGTGACCCGGTCCATGTCGCCCTCGACGCCGATGCCCATGATGGGCATCGCCGACGCGTCGAACTTGAACAGGATCGGAGGATCGGCGTCCTCGGGCAGCCGGCCGCGCACGCGGTCGAGGCGGCTCCGGACGTCGTCGGCCGCGGCGTTGAGGTTCGTGCCCCACGAGAAGTTCAGCCGCACGGTGGCGCTGCCTTCGGAGGCGGTCGAGTTGATCTGCTCGACGCCGGCCACGGCCGCCACGGCCTGCTCGATCGGGCGCGCCACGAGCTCTTCCATCTCGAGGGGGCCGACACCCGCATAGCTCACCCGCACCGTGATGCTCGGGTAGGTGACGTCCGGCATCAGGTCAACGGGCAGACGGGTCAGGGAGATCCCGCCCAGCAGCACGATGATGCTGCAGATCATGTACATCGTGATCGGGCGGTTGATGGCGGTGCGTGCGAGACTCATGCGGTGTGCTCTCGATCTGGAGGTTGGGGGCTCCGGTCGTTCGGTCTCAGATCCTGTGTGTCGCGATCACTGGCGTGGCGCCGCGCCACCGGGGCGTGCGCCGCCGGCCCCCGCGGGCCGCTGCCCGCCGGGGCGGCTGCCGGCTCCGCCGGGCGATTCGCCGACCAGCTGGATCGGATCGCCGTCGCGGACCGCGCCGGCCCCCGTCGTGACCACGGTTTCGCCTTCGTTGACGCCGGACATGACCTCGGCGTGCTCGAGTTCGATGATGCCCGTTTCGATCGGCCTGAAACGCGCGACCTTGTTGTCGGCCACGAAGACGCCCCGCTTGCCCTCGACGTCGACAATCGCGTTGCGCGGCACGACGACGGCGTTCGCGTGCTCACGGACCGTGAACGTGACGCGGGCGTACATCCCGGGCTTGAGCCGGAAGTCGGCGTTCTGAATCTCGACTTCCATCTGGGCGGTGCGGGTCGCGGGATCGAGTACCGGGGCCACGCGGGCCACGCGGCCCTTGAACACCTCGCCCGGATAGGCATCCACGTTGACGTCGGCCATCATGCCGGTGCCGACCCGGCCGAGGTCCCGCTCCACGAGATTCGCCACGATGCGCACCATCGTGATGTCCGCCACGGACACGACAGGCGCGTTCGGGCCGACGTAGGCGCCGGCGTCGAGCCGCCGGCTGCCGACGAATCCATTCACCGGCGACACGATGCGGGAGTTCGACAGGTTGATCTGGACTTCTTCGCGCCGGGCCTGGGCCTGGTTGAACTGGGCCCGGGACAGGTCGAGCTGCGCCAGCGAGGCTTCGTAACGCGCCTGCGAGTCGTCCAGGGTCTGGCGCGAGACGAGGTTGCGGGCGAACAGGTTCTTCGACCGATCCAGGGCGGTCTCGGCGAACTTCAGGTCGGCCTCGCGCTGGCGCACGGTGGCCTTGGCCACCTCGAACGACGCATCCGCCTGGCGTGCCTGCTCCTGAATCTCGCTGTCCTCGACCTTGGCCAGCAGCTGGCCCTTCGAGACCCGGTCGCCCAGCCGCACGAGCACGCTCTCGAGCCGTCCGCTCACCTTGGGCACCACATCCACGGTCTGCGCCCCGATCAGGTTGCCGACCACGGTGATGGTCTCCGCGACGCGTCCGCGGCCGACCTTGGCCAGCTCCACGGTCATGGTGGGGCGGAAGCCGCCCATGGCGCCGGGACCGCCCATGCCGCCGCCGGGCCGGCCGGGACCACCGGCCGGGGCGGCCGCGCTCTCGCGTCCGAGGACGTACCACAGGCCGACGGCGGCCACGGCCGCCAGGCCCACAACGAGAAGTGTCTTCTTGCGATCCATGATGCTCTGGTCTCCGCCGCGCCTACCGCGCCGCCGTGGCGCCGGCCGTCGACACGGTGGTCACGCTGCTGCCGCTCGACGACGTCAGCTGCAGCCGTTCGAACTCGATGAGCGCCCGCTGGTAGTCCAGCGTCGCGCGCAGTTCGGTGATCTGCGAGTCGAGCAGGTCGCGCTGCGCCTGCACGACGAAGAAGTTTGTCTGCATCCCGACCTCGAACTTGGTCTGTTCCGCCTCGAGGCGGCGTTCCGCCAGGACGCGGGCGGCCCGCGCCGCTTCGACACGGCGCTGGGTGCTCTCGATGTTGAGCGCCGCGTTGGTGACCTCCGTGGCCACCTGCAGCTCGAGGGCCCGCAGCTGCGCCTCCGCCTGCTGGTACTGCACCCGGGCCCGGGCATACTGGGCTTCCTGGGTGCTCTTGCCCAGCGGATACGAGAAGTTCACCTGGGCCGTCCAGATGGGATACTCGAACTTCGGCAGCATCCGCATGGCGTCGGGCCAGCCACCCGGAACGGTGTCCACGATTTCCCCGCCGACGCGCACGAACTGGTTGCCGCCCAGGCCGCGGGTGCCGACGTTGATCGTCGCATCCAGGGCGGGATTCATCTGGTTCTTCAGGTACGCAATGCTGACGTCGTTGCTTTCGAGCTGCTTGCGGGCATTGGCGATATCGGTGCGATCCGCCAGGGCCCGCTTGACCGCCCCATCGAGATCGACGGTCCGATCCTCGACCTGCACCATGCTGGAGGGCTCGATGACCGAATCCCACAGCGCGTCGGCGGTGCTGGCCACGATGAGCCGCTTCAGCACCAGTTCGGCGGTGCGCCGGGTGGCCTCCGCCGACGCCAGCGTCTGGCGCCGCGTGGCCGCTTCGGCCTCGGCCTGCACGATGTCCAGGGGCGCCAGCGTCCCCACTTCGACGCGGACGCGGTTGTCCTCGACGAGCTTCTGCGCCAGATCCAGCGACTGCCGGGCGGCGTCCACCGCGCGGATGGCGGCCACGTAGTCCCAGTAGGCGTTGCGCGTGTTGGCCTCGGTGTTGATGACGCGCGCCTTCAGGGTCGTATCCGAGATCTCACGGGCGATGGCCGTCGTCTTCAGTTGCTGGCGCGTGGAGTCAATCTTGAGGTTGCGCCACAGGGGCTGCGTCCAGTTCACCGTCATCGACGGCGAGTACTGCGGGTTCAACGTCGCGAACGAGTTCGTCGTGTCGGTGCGCGGGTTGTTCCATGCGAAGGTGAAGCTCGACCCGAACCAGGGCAGCGCCTGCTGCACGCCCACGTTGAGGTTGAGCGTGTCGTTCTTGACCTTGGTGCCGCCCGTCAGCAGGCTGGTGGGCAGCGGGCTGTTCGAAGTCATCCCGGCCAGAGACGTCAGGTTGGGGGTGTAGAACCCCTTGACCTGCTCCAGCGAGAGATCCTGCAGCTTCGGGTTGAGCCGTTCCACCGACAGTTCGATGTTGTTCTCGAGGGCGCGGCTCACCGCGTCATCGACGCTCAGCCGCATCACGGGCCGCTGGGCCTGGGCCGGTTGCGCCGCCGCGGCGGCAGGCGCCTGGGCCGCCGCGCCTTCCGCGTACACCTGACGGGCGCGCGCCAGCAACTCGGCCAGGCGCCGCTCGGTGGGCTGGTGCGTCTTGTCCTGGGCCGCAGCCGCGCCGGCCGTTACGGCCAGCAGACAGCCCGTCAGGGCCCACGTCATCACTTGTTTCACGGACGTTCCTCCCGGTAGGCGGCGCGGCGTGCGCCTGGACCTCACTGGCGACGGCGGCCCTGGCGCCGCTCGGCTTCCCACTTGTCGTGGAGCGCCTTCATTTTGACCCGCTGGTCAGGGGTCAGGATCCGGTGCATGCGGTAAATCATCAGGGTCCGGGTCTTGCCGAGCGCGCTGCGCGCCGCCTCCACCTGGTCAGCCTGCTTCAGCACGTCCGTCTCGCTGGCCGTGCCAGGCTTGATGAAATCGGACAAGCGGGACTCGAGTTCGTCCAGCGTCTGCTTCTCCGTGGTCATCTGAGGCAGCAGCTCCTGGAAGACCGCCTCGAGCCGGGTGACCTGGTCGGAGGTCAGGGCCAGATCCGCCTTCATCCGGTCGGACTGCCACCACTTGAATCCCTGCGCCGCCGCCGGGGCCGGCCACAGCGCCAGAACCGCGAGAACCGTTACGATGATGCCGAAACGCCACTTCGTCATGGCGGGTACACACCCCCTGTCTCTCTAGGACTTACGACCGGAGCACCCCGGTGTTTACCGGGCTGGGTGCCGGGGGGTGTATCAGGAATGCGACTCCGTCGCCGGCCAGCTCAGGTCCCGGTGGCCACGAAACTCGCCAACCGCAGGATGGTGGCCCCGACCATGTTGTCGGGCGTGGACGCCCCGGCGGTCAACCCGACGGCCAGCGGCCCCTCGGCAGGCAGCCAGCCGCGGGTCAGCGTGTCGGCCTTCTGTCCCACGGGCTTGTGCCGGATCTCGTCGGCCGAAACCAGCCCTTCGTCATCGGCGAGATGGTAGGTGGGTACGCGCGCCGCACAGATCCGGGCGAGATTCGCCGTGTTGCTGCTGTTGTAGCCCCCCACGACCAGCATCAGGTCGAGGGCATAGGAGTCGAGCAACTGGATGACCGCATCCTGCCGGTCCTGGGTGGCGCTGCAGATCGTGTCGAAGGCCCGGTAGTGAGCGGCGAGGCTGGCGTCGCCGTACCGCTCGGTCATGGCCTGCCGGAACATCTCGCCGATCTCGAGGGACTCGCTCATCAGCATCGTGGTCTGATTGGCCAGGCCCACCCGGAGCAGATCCCGATCCGGATCGAATCCGGCCGACGCGGCGGCGCCGAAGCGCGCCAGGAATGCCGCGCGGTCGCCGCGGCCGCGAATGTAGTCGCACACGGTCTGCGCCTCGACCTTGTCGAGGACCACCAGGTAGCGGCCGTCGGGGACCTTGAGCGCCTGCGACGCCGTCGCCTGCGTCTCTTCGTGGTGCACCTTGCCGTGGATGACGGACGTGAACCCGTCCTGCGCGTAGCGGACCACGTTCTTCCAGACGTTGAGCACCGATCCGCACGTGGTATCGACCAGCGTGCAGCTCTGGGCGTCGAGTTGCGCGAGGAGGCCGACCGTCACGCCGAAGGCCGGCAGGATGACCACATCGTCGGCGCCGAGCGACGACGGATCTTCGCCGGGATCGTCCAGGAAACGGATGCCGCTGGCGCGCAGCTTGTCGTTGACGTGGGGGTTGTGGATGATTTCGCCCGTGAGGAAGACCTGTTTGCCGGGGAAACGCCTGCGCGCCTGGTAGGCGTAGTCCACCGCGCGATCGACACCGTAGCAGAACCCGAATTCGCGGGCGAGGTGCACGGTGAGCCGCCCGGCCCGATACGTGTAGTCCCCGGCCTTGAGTTCGTCCACGAGCGCGCTGCGGTAGTCCTGCGCCAGTTCGCCGGCGACAGCCTGCTTCAGGTCGAGCCCTCTCCGGAAGATGACAGACGGCATGTTGGTTGGACGCCTCGCCGATGCCCGTGGTCGCATCCTCGACGCCGCGAGACGGACGCCGGGCGCGGCGCGGCGGGTCCCGATGCGGTGGATGTCCCTATTCTACCCCGGGGCGGCCCGGGGCGCGTCGGCGTTCAGTGCACGCCTGAACTGCTGTGGAGGGCGTTCGGATCGACGCCGAGACGGCGGATCGCGGCTTCCCACATGGCGGCTGCCAGGGTGTCGAAGACCACGTCGCGCGGCACGTCGCTGATGAGCCACGACGAATCGGTGAGTTCCTGGTCGAGCTGGCCGGGGCCCCAGCCCGCGTAGCCCATCAACAGCCGGGACCGCGCCACGGGCGGCCCCTCGACGATGGCGCGCAGCAGGTCCGCCGAGACGGCAATGTAGACGCCAGGGCTGACCTCGTACGCGTCAGACCCGAGAGGTTCCTCCGGCAGCAGCAGGCATCCGCGCTGCGGTTCCACCGGCCCGCCGGTCCAGACCTCGATCCCGCTGTCTCCCGTGACGGGCGGCGCGAAGTCGATGACCTCCGCCGCGCGTTTGCCGGTCGGACGGTTGAGGACGAGCCCCCAGGCGCCGTCGGGGCTGTGCTCGCAGAGCAGGACCACCGTCCGGCGGAAATTCGGATCGGCCAGCTGCGGCATCGCGATCAGCAACGCCGGCGCCAGCTTCGGGCGGGGAACCTCCTCGTCCATCATGGAGGTCATCTTACTAGGGGCTAGAGGCTAGAGGCTAGAGGCTAGGCGTGGGGCAGAGGCAAGGAGCAAGAAGCAAGGAGCAAGAAGCAAGGAGCAAGAAGCAAGGAGCAAGGAGCAAGAAGCAAGAACGGGCACGCCTCAACGAGACGGCGTGATCCCTTCTTGCTTCTTGCTTCCTGCCTCTACATGTGACAAACAATCCCCACGCCCCACGCCCCACGCCCCTAGACGTCGGTGGGCGAGTAACCGTCGGCGGACGGGTTGCGCAGGTAGCGGTCGATGGCGCGGGCGGCGCGGCGGCCCGCGCCCATGGCGGAGATGACCGTTGCCCCGCCGGTGACGATGTCGCCGCCGGCGAAGACGCCCGGCTTCTGCGTGGCGCCCGTCCCGTCGTCGGCGAGGATATTGCCCCACTTGTTGACGGGAAGGTCCGGCGTCGTATTGCGGATGAGCGGGTTCGCGCCCTGGCCGATCGCGAACACGACCGTGTCCACGTCGAGATCGAACTCGGAGCCCTTCACCGGCACGGGGCTGCGCCGGCCCGAGGCGTCGGGCTCGCCCAGTTCCATCCGGATGTTGCGGATGGCCCGCACGCGCGACCGGTCGTCGGCCAGGATCGCGGTGGGCGCGGCGAGCATGATGATCTGCACGCCTTCTTCTTCCGCGTGCTCGATTTCTTCGGCGCGCGCCGGCATCTCCTTGCGCGTGCGGCGGTAGATGAGATACGCGTTGTCGGCGCCCAGGCGCAGGGCGGTCCGCACGGCGTCCATCGCCGTGTTGCCGCCGCCGATGACCGCAACGTTCTTCCCCCGGATGGTCGGCGTGTCGGACACCGGGAACTGGTACGCCTTCATCAGGTTCGATCGCGTGAGGTACTCGTTCGCCGAGTACACGCCGATCAGGTTGATCCCGGGAATCTTGGGGAAGGTGGGCAGCCCCGCGCCCGTCGCGATGAAGACGGCCTCGAACCCGAGTTCGCTGAAGAGTTCGTCCACGGTGAAGGTCTGCCCGATCACGTGGTTGGTCTTGATCTCGACGCCGATGCGCTTGAGGCCCTCGATTTCCCGTTCCACGATGGACTTCGGCAGGCGGAATTCGGGGATGCCGTACACGAGGACGCCGCCGGGCTTGTGGAGCGCCTCGAAGATCGTGACGGCGTGGCCCATCTTGGCCAAGTCGGCGGCGACCGTGAGACCCGCGGGGCCCGATCCGACCACGGCGACGCTATGCCCGGTGGGCGGCGCCGGCGGCGTGTCGTCGGTGAACTTCACCATGGCCCCGTAGTCGGCCACGAAGCGCTCGAGGCGGCCGATGGCGACCGGCTCGTTCTTGATGCCGATCGTGCACTTCGCCTCGCACTGCTCCTCCTGCGGACAGACGCGGCCGCAGATCGCGGGCAGCACATTGCGCTCCATCAGCGTGTGATAGGCGCCCTCGAAGTCCCGATCCGCCACCTGCTGGATGAACTTCGGGATGTCGATCTCGACGGGGCACCCGGCGACGCACGGGTTGTTCTTGCACTGGATGCAGCGCTGCGCCTCGAGGACCGCGAGGTCCACGGGGTAGCCCAGCGACACTTCTTCGAAGGTGTGCGCGCGCTCGTGGGCGTCGACGAGCGGCATCGGGATCTTCGTCTTCTGGATGATCTTCTTCGCCATGGGGGTAATCCGTCCGCGGGCGTCAGTGGCCCTGCGCCTGGCAGGCCTGCTGTTCGTTGTAGAGGCGGAGCGCTTCCTGCTCCTGTTCGCGATACGCGCGGAGCCGGGCGCCCAGTTCGTCGAAATCGACCTGCAGGCCGTCGAATTCCGGGCCGTCCACGCAGACGAACTTCTGCTCGCCGCCGACCGAGACGCGGCAGCCTCCGCACATGCCCGTGCCGTCCACCATCACGGGGTTCAGGCTCACGGTCGTGGGGATATTCAGGGGGCGCGTGACCTCGACCACGGCCTTCATCATGGGCAGGGGACCGACGGCCACCACTTCGTCGAAGACGCGGCCGCCCGCCAGCAGCGCCCGCAGGGCATCGGTCACCAGGCCCTTCTGCCCGTAGCTGCCGTCATCGGTGGTGACGATCACCTCGTCGGCCACGGCGCGCAACTCGGGCTCGAGGATGACGAAGTCCTTCGTGCGGCCGCCAATGATGGCCACCACCGCGCCCTGCAGCGCCTTGAATCCGGAGGCGATGGGGTAGACCACCGCGGTGCCGATGCCGCCGCCGATGCAGCAGACCCGCCGGCCGGGGTGCAGTTCGGTGGCCCGGCCGAGCGGGCCGGCCACGTCGGGCAGCACGTCCCCTTCGTTGAGGCTGTTCAGTTGCCTGGTCGACTTGCCAACGCCCTGGACGACGAGGGAAATGGCCCCGCGAGCCCGGTCCACGTCGGCAATCGTCAGCGGGATGCGCTCGCCCTCATCCGACGCCCTCACGATGACGAACTGGCCGGGTTTGCGCTTCCGGGCGATATGCGGCCCCTCCACCCAGAAGCGGACGACGTCGGGTGCGAGGACCTCTTTGCTCAGAATTCGATGCACGTTGGTGGCTCCGTGATCAGGGAGATGGCGGTCTGGCGCGGCAGGCGACTGCCGGAATCCTGGCAGCCCTGCTGTATCCATCGGAGACAAGCAAAGACGATACCAGATCCGACAGCCGGGGAGGCCCGCAGCTGCGGTATCATGCGGCGCCCAGGGAGGGGCCCCGGCGTGTCCAGCAGTCTGACCCTCGCCGTCGCGTGGATCCGGTCCGTGGCCGCCTACGCGTTCCTGATCGTCTATGTCGCCCTCGTCGGGCCGCCGGCGTTGTTCGTGACGTTTGTGGCGGGTCGCGTCAACCACCTGTTCCGCCTCGGAGTGGCTGGCGCCGCGACGGCGCGTCGCCTGCTGGGGATCCACCTGCGCGTCGAGGGCCTCGAGCACGTCGACGCCGACCGCCCCAGCGTCTATTGCATCAACCACCGGAGCAACGTCGACGCGGTCATCTACGAGGTCATGTTCCCGGTCTGTCCGCGGCTGCGGGTGCTCTACAAGAAAGAGATGGGCAAACTGCCGATTCTCGGGCCCGCCATGCGGATTGCCGGGTTCGTGCCCGTCGATCGTGCCGACCGGGAGAAAGCCATCGAGGCCGTCGACCTGGCGGTGACCCGGCTCGGAGAGGGATTCTCGTTCCTGCTGGCTCCCGAAGGGACCCGCAACACCGGGGCGGACATGCGTCCCTTCAAGAAGGGCGCGTTTGTCATGGCGATCAAGGCACAGGCGCCGGTCGTGCCGATTGCCCTGATCGGTACGGCGGACCGGATGCCCAAGGGACGCTACTACGTCACGGGTGGAACGGTCCGGGTCCGGATCGGCGAGCCGATCCGGACGGCGGGTCTCACTCTCGATGACCGCGACGCGCTGAGCGACCAGGTGCGGGCGGCGATGGTCCGGCTGCTGGAGGGCTGAAGCCGCGGCGGTTGGTGGCGCGCCGCGGCCCGCGCGACCACGAGGCGGGTGCGCGCGTTACCGGTTCCCCCAATTGTCGTCGTCGGGGTCCACGGGCCCCGTGGGTCCTGCGCCGCCAGGCCCATCGTGGAGGAACACGAGCGACTGGTGCGACGGGATCTCGAAACGGCGCCGGCAGGTGGTGCAGGCGACGACGTCGTCGAGGCGGACCAGGTAACTGCGCATCTTCGCGAACTGGGCCCGGTCGCGCTCGTCCGCTCCGGGCGGCAGGCGGTCCTTCTTGACGCGGCGCACCCACCGGATCTGATAGTCGCCGCGCCGGCGGCAGTGCGGACAGCTCAGGCTGGCCGGCTTGGTCTCGGGCGTCTCGCGGTAGAAGTCGCGCTCGTTCAGGGCCATGGCGCTATGATACTCGGGCTGGGTCGCGCCAGCGGTTCCATCATGCGCATCGGCATCGATCTCGGCGGGACGAAGGTCGAGGGCATCGTCCTCGATCCAGGGGGACACACGCGGGTCAGACGACGCGTGCCGACGCCGCGAGGCGACTACGACGGCTCCGTGCAGACCATCGCGGCGCTGGTCGCGTCGTTCGAATCAGAACTGGGCGTGCGTGGCACGGTGGGGATCGGCATTCCCGGCACCGTCTCGGCCGCCAGTGGCCTCATCAAGAACGCGAACTCGACGTGGCTGAACGGCCGGCCGCTTCACCACGATCTGGCCGCGGCCCTCGGGCGGCCCGTGCGCCTCGCGAACGACGCGAACTGCTTCGCGCTGTCCGAGGCCGTCGATGGGGCGGGCGCCGGTGCCGACGTCGTATTCGGCGTCATCCTCGGGACGGGCACCGGAGGCGGCGTCGTCGTGCGGCAGCAGGTGCTGACCGGGCCGAACGGCGTGGCCGGCGAGTGGGGCCACAACCCGATGCCGTGGCCGCGTGACGAGGAGCGGCCGGGTGCGCCGTGCTACTGCGGCCGGAGCGGCTGCGTCGAGACGTTCCTGTCGGGACCCGGGCTGGCGGCCGATCACCAGCGCCACGCCGGCGAGGGGCTGACCGCCGAGCAGATCGCGAGCCGGGCGGCGGCGGCCGATCCCGCCGCCGAAGCCACGCTCCAGCGTTACGAGGAGCGGCTCGCGCGGGCCCTGGCCAGTATCATCAACGTCCTCGATCCCGACGTCATCGTGCTGGGCGGCGGGCTCTCGAACCTGGAGCGGCTCTACACGCGGGTGCCGGGGCTCTGGGGACCGTGGGTCTTCTCGGATCGCGTCGACACGCGCCTCGTTGCGCCGGTGCATGGCGATTCCAGCGGGGTGCGCGGGGCGGCGTGCCTGTGGGATGCGGCGGGGCACGGGCCGCGGGGTGCGGTTTGACGGACAACCTGCTATGCTGTCCTCGTTTGCGGCTCTTGCTCAGGCAAGATGCCGCCTTCGTGCTGCCTGAGCCCCTGCCCGCGCCCCCCGTGGCACCCCGCTCGCGCGGCCTCGATAACCCTACTTTGTCAGGACTCCTATGAATGCGGATCTCGTGATCGGAATGGCCGGTTCCGGAGGCGACGGCATCGTGTCGGCCGGCGAGTCGCTGCTGACGGCGGCGGCGCTGGAGGGGTACCACGGCGTCATGACCAAGAGCTTTGGCCCGCAGATTCGCGGCGGCGAATCCAGCTTCAAGCTGCGGCTGGCCACGGCCAAGGTCCTGAACCCCGGGGGCACCCTCGATATCGCCGTGGCGCTGAACTGGGAGGACTTCCTGAAGTTCGGCGGCGAACTGCCGGTCGGCGGCCGCACGACCGTCATCTACGACTCGAACAGCAACGTCGCACCCGACAAGATCCCCCTGGCCGGGGTGACGCCTGCCGAGGTCATCGCGGTGCCGATCGAGAAGATGGCCCGCGAAATCGGGGGGTCCGAGCGCGCGAAGAACACCGTCGTCCTCGGCCTGATGTCGGGGTGGCTCGGCATCGGCAAGGACCGCGTCATCGCGGGCATCCGTAAGCGCCTCGCCAAAAAGGGCGCCGAGGTGCTGGAGCGGGCCGAAAAGGCCTTCCATGCCGGCCTGGCCTTCGCCGAGGAGCACCCGCTGAAAGGGGGCAGTCGGCAGATGGCAGCGTCTGCGGGCGGGGAAGCCAAGTTCGTCGTGGACGGCAACGATCTGTGTGCCGCGGCGGCCATCGCGGCCGGCTGCACCTTCTTCGGTGGGTATCCGATCACGCCGTCGTCCGAGATCATGCACTTCCTCGGACGCGAGATCTGGAAGTACGGCGGGACGATGATCCAGTGCGAAGACGAGATTGCGGGCATTGGCGCGGTGGTGGGGGCGTCGTTCGCCGGCAAGAAGGCCATGACGGCCACCTCGGGGCCGGGCATGTCGCTGAAGACGGAGATGCTCGGCCTGGCGACCATTGCCGAACTGCCGCTCGTGTGCGTCAACGTGCAGCGCGGCGGCCCGTCCACCGGGATTCCGACCAAGGCCGAGCAGTCCGACCTGCTGCAGGCGGCGTTCTCGGCCCACGGGGATGTGATTCGCCCGGTGCTCGCACCGGTGAGTGCGGAGGACATGTTCCCCATCACGGTGGAGGCCTTCAATCTGGCCGAAGAGTTCCAGACGCCGGTCATCGTCCTGTCGGACCAGGAAATCGGCCAGCGGAAAGAAACGGCCGAGCCGATCGACGCCTCGACCCTCAAGCTCGTCGAACGGCGGAAGCCCACCGGGAAAGAACTCGAGCCCTACGTCCGCTTCCGGATGACCGAATCGGGCATCAGCCCGATCAGCCATCCTGGCATGCCAGGGGGCAACTACCTGGCCTCCGGTATCGAGCACAACGAGAAGGGCGCCCCGACGGCCAACGGTGAGATTCACGCGGCCATGAACGAGAAGCGGCTGCGCAAGTTCCAGCCGCTGAAGGCGCGGCGCGACTTCTACCTGATCGAGGGCAGTCCCGACGCCCCCCTGGGGGTCATCAGCTGGGGCAGCGTTGCCGGGGTGGCGATCGAGGCGGTCCGCATCGCCCAGCATGAAGGCGTCCGAGTGAAGCTTCTCGTGCCGCGCCTGCTGTATCCGGTGGCCGAGTCTGTGTATCAGGACTTCTTCGCGTCGGTCACCCGCGGGCTGGTTGTCGAGCAGAACCACCAGGGACAGCTCTACCGCCTGCTCAGGATGTTCGTGGACGTGCCGCGCGGGATGGAGACCCTGGCCAAGAGCGGGTCGAACCTCATCACCCCGCAGGAACTGGTGGACCGGCTGCGGGCCATCTCGCTGGCCCTGCAGCAGGACAAGCACCGCGAGCCCACGCTCGGCTAGCCGCTGGACGACGAGGAGACATTGCTCATGAGCACGGTGATTCGACCCATCGAGGAATACACGGCGAAGGACTACAAGAGCGATCTCAAGCCGATCTGGTGTCCGGGCTGCGGCGACTTCGGCGTGGTGCAGGCCATTTATCGGGCCCTGGCCAACGTCGGCCGCCCCCCGCACGAGATTGCGTTCGTATCGGGTATCGGGTGCTCGAGCCGTATTCCCGGATACACCACGGCGTACGGCTTCAACACGGTGCACGGGCGGGCGCTGCCGATTGCGCAGGGCATCAAGCTGGCCAGCCCGGACCTGCTGGTGCTCGTGGCCGGCGGTGACGGCGACGGGTTTTCCATCGGCGGCGGCCACGTCGCCCATGCGATCCGGCGCAACATCGACTTGACCTACATCGTGATGGACAATCAGATCTACGGCCTGACCAAGGGGCAGTTGTCGCCGACATCGCGCCGGGGCCTGCCCACGGCGTCCTCGGCCCACGGCTCGATGGAGAGCCCGGTGAATCCGCTGCTGTACGTGCTCGGCTACGGCGCCGAATTCGTCGCGCAGGGCACCCCGGCCGACATGAACGGTCTCGCCAGGGTGATCGAGGAAGGCATCCGGTATCCGGGCTTTGCCTTCATCAACGTCCAGTCGCCGTGCGTCACCTACGGCCTCGAAGATCAGCAACTGAAGGCGCAGAAGTCGCAGATGCAGAGCCTCGAGTCAATGGGGCACGACCCGTCAGACGTCCTGGCCGCGATGGCCCTGGCCCAGGAGTACGGCGACAAGCTGTATACGGGCGTCTTCTACCGGAAGCCCGAGCCGGGACCGACCTTCGATGGCCTGGCCCGGCAGCGCCAGGCCGGGTTTGGCGACACGCCCCGGCCGCGGCACGCCGTGATGGATGTCTTCAGGCTGAAGAAGTAGCGCACCCGCCGCGTCCTGATCGCCACGGGCTCGCCGGGGTTCCCGCCCCGGCGGGCCCGTCACCGTTTCTGGCCCACGCCGGCCAGCGCCGCGCTCAGTCGACCATGACGCGCTTGAAGCGGAAGGAATAGTGGCGGAATGTGCGGGGCGCGTGGGCACCGACGGCCGCAAGGATCACGACCCCCAGCAGGATCGGGACGCGGTAGTCCCAGAGCACCGGAACCAGGCAGAGCAGCGCGAGTTTGATGTAGACCATCACCGCGCAGCGCTGGTGCAGCCAGTGACCGCTCGGATACAGTTCGAGGAACATGAGTGTGCCGCCACTCGCGATGGCGGCCCAGAGGAAGGGCCACAACCGTTCGGCGGGAACCTGGAAGACGTGAGCACCGAGCAGCACACCGGTGGCGGCCAGGTGGACGGTTCGCGCGGCGATGTTCCACCATCGGCCGCGCGGAAGGTGGCGGCGTTCAGCCGGGAAGATCCACTCGGACAGGCTCACGGGTCCTCGCTCTGCCCGTCGATGGCGGGCGTGCCCGATTATAGCCGGGAGGCACCATGACCGAGGTGACGGTGCGGGAGGCGGAGGGAGCGGATGGCGAATGGGCCGCGCGCCTGTTGTCGTCGTCCGAGCCGTGGATCACGCTCGGACGAGGCTACGAGTCCTGCCTGGCCGCGTGCACGTCAGGGACGGACCGCCTCTATATCGCGCGGGCTGGCGCCCCGAGGTGCGGGATGGCGCTCGTGCGGGAGCGTGGACTCGCCGGCGCGCCGTACCTCGTGTCGATCGCCGTGGCGCCCGACTTCAGGAGCCGGGGCGTCGGGGCGGTCCTGCTCGACTTCGTCGAGGGGCTGTTCCGGGGCCGGTACCGGCATCTGTTCCTGTGCGTGTCGGCCTTCAACCCCCGCGCCCGCCGGTTCTACGAGCGCGAGGGCTACGACGCCGTCGGCGTGCTGAGGGATTTCATCATCGAGGGTGCCGATGAAGTCCTGATGGTCAAGCGGCTGGCGGCATCTGGCCGGTAGGGCCTCTGGGATAGAATCAGGCGTTCGGGACCCGCCGCGCGAGGCTGCCGTCCCCACCGAGCCCGTGCCCCCGTTTGAGGTTTGCATGTCCACTGATTTCCGCCGCATCGCCATCGTCAACCGCGGCGAGCCGGCGATGCGTTTTATTCATGCCGTTCGCGAGTACAACCTCGAGCACCGGACCGAGTTGCACCTGGTGGCCCTCTACACCGAGGCCGATCGACAGGCGCGGTTCGTCCGGGAGTCGGACGGCGCCGTGTTTCTGGGCGACGCCACGTTCCTCGACGAGCGCGACGGGCTGCGCCGGCAGGCCTACTTGAACTTCCCGGCGCTCGAGCGGGCGCTCGATGAGGCGCAGGCGGACGCGGTCTGGGCCGGCTGGGGCTTCGTGGCGGAGCGGCCCGAATTCGTCGAATTGTGCGAGCGCAAGGGCCTGACGTTCATCGGGCCCGACAGCGGCGCGATGCGGCGTCTGGGCGACAAGATCAACGCCAAGCGCCTGGCGGAGCAGGTCGGCATTCCTGTGGTGCCCTGGGCCGGGGGGGCCGCGCCTTCGGTGGAGTCGGCCCTGGTACAGGCCGAGCGGGTGGGCTACCCGGCCGTCCTGAAAGCCAGCGGCGGGGCGGGCGGACGGGGCATCCGCGTGGTCGCCACGCCTGGCGAGGTAGCCGTCGCCCTGGCCGCCATTCAGCTGGAGGCGTCGCGGACGTTCAACGACGCCACGGTCTTCGTCGAGCGCTGGCTGCCCGCGGCGCGCCACATCGAGGTGCAGATTCAGGCCGACCGCCACGGGAATGTCTGGGCGCTGGGCACGCGGGACTGTTCGGTCCAGCGGCGGCTGCAGAAGCTCGTGTCCGAGGCGCCAGCCCCCGGCCTCGATGCCGCCACCGAGTCGGCCCTGCTCGACGCGGCCGTGCGGCTGGTGGCTGCCGCCCACTACCGCAACCAGGTGAGCGTCGAGTTCCTGGTGGACCCGGCCGGGCGGTACTACTTCCTGGAAGCGAACACGCGCCTGCAGGTCGAGCACGTAGTCACGGAACTCACGACAGGGGTGGACCTCGTCAAGCTGGAATTGCACGTGGCGCGCGGGGGCCGTCTCGACGGGACGCCTCCGGCGCAGTCCGGGCACGCGATCGAAGGCCGGCTGAACGCCGAGGATCCTCACAATGGCTTTGCGGCGTCGCCCGGCGTGGTGACGCTGTTCCGGATGCCGACGGGGCCGGGCCTGCGGGTCGACACGGGCATTGGAGAAGGCGACGGGATGCCGGCCGAGTTCGGGCCCATGTTCGCCAAGCTGGCGGCCCGCGGCCACACCCGGGATGAGGCGCTGGGCCGGCTGAAACGGGCCCTCTCAGAGAGCGCCGTCGTGGTCACCGGCGGGCCCACCAACCGGTCGTTCCTGCTGCACGTGCTCGACCGGCCCGAGATGCGCCGCGGCCTGGTGGACACCGGCTGGTTGGACCGGCTCGTCGCCGGCGAGGCCACGTTGCCGGAACGCCACGCGAAGATCGCCCTGCTGCAGGCTGCCATCGAAGTGTACGACCTGGAGTTCGGCGCCGAGGTCGACGCCTTCTTCGTCGCGGCGGCACGGCTGCGACCAGCCACACGGGCCGAGGTGGGACGCTCGATCGAACTCAGCTACCGCGGGCACCGCTACGCCCTGCGCGTGCTGCGGGTGGGCCCGGGGCGGTATCGCGTGGACACGGGCGGCAGCCGCATCGACGTCGAACTGGAGCGGGTCGGGCCCAACGAGCGCTGGCTCACCTGCGACGGCCGCCGGCATCGCGTGGTGGCGGCGGCGCGGGGCTACACCGTCGAAGTCGAAGTCGAGGGCGTGCCCCATTCCGTGGCCCGGGCGGACGAGGGTATCGTCCGGGGCACCTCCCCCGCGGTGGTCGTGGCCGTGCCCGTCAAGGCCGGCGACCACGTGTCGGCCGGAGACCGGCTGGTCGTGCTCGAGGCCATGAAGATGGAGATGGCGATCGGAGCTCCGTTCGCCGGCACGGTCCGCCAGGTCTTCGTCCTGCCGAATGCCCAGGTGGGCGCGGGCACGCCCCTGGTCCACCTCGACCCGGTCCGCGAACCGCGGCGCCGGCAGGCAGGCCCGCGGGTGGCGCTCGACGGAGCCGCCGGACTGGTGCCGCCCCGGCCGCCCTCGCGGGCGCGGGCGCTGCTGCGTGGTGTCAAGGCCGGGCTGCGCGAGTTCAAGAAGAGCGCCCCGCTGGACACGGCGGCCGTGATGGGCGGTCTGCGGGCCGCGATGCTGGGCTTCGACGTGGACGGCGCCGATGCCGCGCGCCTGCTGCAGGACTACCAGCGTCTCCTCCAGGGCCTGCCCGCCGACGACCGGGACCTGAACCGGCTCGAGGACGAACTGCTGAGGGTGTTTGTCGACATCCGGGCGCTGTTCGGCCGCCAGGTGAGTGAGGGCGGTTCCCGCGGCCAGACGCTGGGATCGGAACAGTACCTGTTCACCTATCTCCGGACGATGGATGGCCGCGGGGCCGACCTGCCATCGGCATTCGTCGAACTTCTCGTGGCCGCGCTCGGCCACTACGGCCAGGCGGGGCTCGATCTGGGACCGCACCTGCGGGAGAGCCTGGTCTGGCTCTTCAAGGCCCAGCAGCGTACGGATCTGCAGGTCCCGATCATCCGGGCGATCCTGGCGCGTCGGCTGGAGGACGCCGATCGCCTGGCGCCGGGCACGCCGTCGTTCTTGTCGCTGATTCACCGGTTGATCTCGACGCTGCAGGGGCGGGGCGGCGGCGCCCTGGTCGATCTGGCCCGTGACGTCCAGTACCGCTACGTCGATCAGCCCATGTTCGAGCGGGTGCGGGGCGCCGTGCAGGCCGAGATGGCGGGCCTGGTCGCCGAACTGGCCGTGGCGGACCAGGTGGACGAGCAGGACGAGCGTCTGCGGCGCCTGGTGGACTGCTCCCAACCGCTGCGCACCGTTCTGGCCGGCAGTCTCGCCGAGCTCGATGCCCGGGGGCGCCTGGTGGCCCTCGAAGTGATGCTGCGGCGGGACTACCGGATCCGCCCGTTGTCGGTCGTCCGCCGTCTCGAGGGCACCGAGCCGCCGGTTGCGCTGGCTGCGTACGCCCACGAGAACCAGACCATTCACCTCGTCGCGTCGTGCACGCCGGCCGACGAACTGCCGCACGCGCTGGCGACGCTGCGGGCGGTGGTGGCCGAGTTCCCACCCGACGATGAAGTCGCGATTGAACTCTACGCCTGGGGCAGCGAACCCGCCGGCGACGCCGACGCGTTGGCGGGGGCGTTGACGGCGCAACTGGAGGAGGCCGGCTTCGACCGTCCCGTGCGGCGGACCGTCATCACGGTCATCCCCGAGGCGAACGACGGCCGCAGCGACGCGCTGCGGTATTTCACCTTCCGCCCGTCGGGGCCCGGGTATCGCGAAGATCGGACGTATCGGGGCCTGCATCCCCTGCTCGGGAAGCGCCTGCAGCTCTGGCGCCTCGACAAGTTCTTCCTGGAGCGCCTGCCGTCGGTCGAGGACGTGTATGTCTTCAGGGCCGTGGCGCGCGAGAACGCCCGCGACGAGCGCCTGTTCGCCCTGGCCGAGGTGCGGGATGCCACCCCGCTGCGGGACGGCAACGGCCGGCTGGTGTCGGTGCCGCATCTCGAACGGATGGCGATCGAGGGCCTCACGGCCATCCGGCGGGCGCAGCTCAGGCGCACCCCTGACGAGCGCCTGCACTGGAACCGGCTGGTCTTGTTCGTGCGGCCCCCGCTGGCATTGACTCGCGTGGAGGTCGAGCAGGTGGCGGCGCGGATCGCCGATCACGCCGAGGGGCTCGGCCTCGAGAAGGTCGTCATCCGCGGCGCCATGCCGGACGAGGCGGGCGTCGACCGGGACACCGTGCTGTCAGTGGCGTTGACGGCCGGCCGGACGCCCGTGGCGCGGTTCTCGGAGCCGTCCGGCGAACCCATCCGGAGCCTGTCCGACTATGACCAGAAGGTCGTCCGGATGCGGCAGCGCGGACTGACCTACCCGTACGAAATCGTCCGCATGCTGACGCCGGAGCGGGGGCGTCCCGACGCGGACGTGCCGCCGGGGTCGTTCACGGAACTCGATCTCGACGCCGACGGCCGGCTCGTCGAAGTGGACCGGCCGCACGGCCGCAATACGGCCAACATCGTGGTCGGCACCATCCGGAACTTCACGGCGAAGTGTCCGGAAGGCGTCACGCGCGTGGTCCTGCTGGGCGATCCCAGCCGCGAAGTGGGGTCGCTGGCCGAGCAGGAATGCCGGCGCATCATCGGGGCCATCGACCTGGCGGAGCGGACGGGCGTGCCGCTCGAGTGGTTCGCCTTGTCGGCCGGCGCCAAGATCTCGATGGAGAGCGGCACCGAGAACATGGACTGGATCTCGCGCGTGCTGAAACGCCTGATCGAGTTCACCCAGGGCGGCGGGGAAGTGAACGTCATCGTGACCGGCATCAACGTCGGCGCGCAGCCGTACTGGAACGCCGAAGCGACGATGCTGATGCACACCCGCGGCATCCTCATCATGATGCCGGAGAGCGCGATGGTGCTCACGGGCAAGACGGCGCTCGACTATTCGGGTTCCGTGTCGGCCGAGGATAACATCGGGATCGGCGGCTACGAACACATCATGGGCCCCAATGGGCAGGCGCAGTACTTCGGCCGCGACCTGCGCGAGGCGGTCCAGATCCTGATGCGCCACTACGATCACTGCTACGTGGTGCCGGGCGAGCGGTTCCCGCGCCGGGCCGCCACGTCGGACCCGGCCGACCGCGACGTGCGCCCGTTCCCGCACGGCGGGGGCGGCGATGCGTTCGCGACGGTCGGGGACGTCTTCTCGGACGACAAGAACCCCGGCCGGAAGAAGCCGTTCGAGATCCGGCGGATCATGGCGGCGGTGAGCGACCAGGATCACCAGCCGCTCGAGCGGTGGGCCGGATGGCGCGACGGGGAGGTAGGCGTCTCGTGGGATGCGCACATCGGCGGGTATCCGGTGTGCCTGCTGGGCTTCGAATCGCGGCCCGTGCCGCGCCTGGGGCCGATCCCGGCCGACGGACCGGACCAGTGGACCTCGGGCACGCTGTTCCCGATGGCGTCGAAGAAGATCGCGCGGTCCGTCAATGCCGCCAGCGGCAACCGGCCGCTGGTGATCCTGGCGAACCTGTCCGGGTTCGACGGGTCGCCTGAGTCGATGCGCCGGCGGCAACTGGAGTTCGGGGCGGAGATCGGACGGGCCGTGGTCAACTTCCGCGGGCCGATCATCTTCGTGGTGGTGTCGCGCTACCACGGCGGGGCGTTCGTGGTGTTCTCGAAGGCCCTGAACCCGTGGATGGAAGTGGCCGCCCTCGAGGGCAGTTTCGCGTCGGTCATCGGCGGCGCGCCGGCGGCCGCCGTGGTGTTTGCCCGTGACGTCGACGGCCGGACGAAGAAGGACGCCCGCGTGGCGGCAGCCGAGGC
This sequence comes from uncultured Vicinamibacterales bacterium, assembly GCA_964396055.1. Classification (GTDB taxonomy): domain Bacteria; phylum Acidobacteriota; class Vicinamibacteria; order Vicinamibacterales; family JAKQTR01; genus CAYJPV01. Next base: position 23,867 of record CAYNDV010000033.1, read on the forward strand.
GGCCCTGAAGTCGGCGCCGGACGACCAGCGGGCTGCAATGCGGGCGCAGTACGACGCCGTCGTCCGCAGCGTGCGGTCGGAAAAACTCGGCGAGGTGGCCGACGAGTTCGACCGGATTCACAGCGTGCATCGGGCCCTCAAGGTGGGATCGCTCGACCGCATCATCAAGGCATCCGACCTGCGGCCCTATCTGATCGACGCCCTCGACCGGGGCATCGCACGGTACCTCGAGGATGCCGGGCGCTGAACGCGGCGGACAGGCGGCGTCCGCCGCGGTGAGGAGTGGCATGGCACGAAGCGACGTGAAAGCAGTCGTCCTGGCTCGCGGCCTGGGTACCCGGATGCGCCGGGCGGACACCTCTGCGGCGGTGGGAGACGACCAGGCCCGCGTGGCCGACACCGGCGTCAAAGCGCTCATTCCGATCGGCCGGCCGTTCCTGGACTACGCCCTGACGGCGCTGGCCGACGCGGGCATCGGCGAGGTGGTGCTGGTGATCGGGCCGGAGCACGAGGCCGTCCGCGAGTACTACACCGTCACGGCGCCGCCCGCGAGGCTGCGCCTGTCGTTTGCGGTGCAGGCGGAGCCGCGGGGCACGGCCGATGCGGTCGTGGCCGCCGCGTCGGCGGTGGCCGGCGCCGATTTCCTGGTCTTGAACTCGGACAACTACTATCCGTCAGACGCCCTGCGGGCGCTCGTGGCGCTCGATGGGCCCGGGTTGGTGGCGTTCGGGCGCGAGGCGATGGTGCGCGACGGCAACGTCCCGGCGGACCGGATCCGGATGTTCGCGGTCGTGCGGGTCGGAGACGACGAACACCTGATCGACGTCATCGAGAAGCCCGACGACGAGACGCTCGCGAGCCTCGGCGACGCGGTGTTCGTCAGCATGAACTGCTGGCGGTTCGACGCGACCGTCCTGGATGCGTGCCGGCGCGTGACGCCCTCTCCGCGGGGCGAATTCGAACTGCCCGACGCGGTCCGGCTGGCCATGACGCGGATGGGCAGCCGCTTCCGGGTCATCCGGATGAACGCGGCCGTCCTGGACCTGTCGAACCGCGGCGACATCGCCTCGGTTGCCGAACGCCTGGCGGGCGTGCGGGTGTCGCTGTGATCCTCGCGCCCCGCGCACCGGGCGCAGGCGGCCTGGAGGCGGCGCGCCTCCGACTCCTGCGGGGCTGCCGCGAGCGGCTTGGCCCGCGTCACGCCGGTAAGGTCGCCGTGTGCGTGCCCGGGCGAATCGAAGTGCTCGGCAAGCACACGGACTACGGCGGCGGGCGCAGCCTGCTGTGCGCGGTCCAGCAGGGGTTCTGCGCGGTCGCACGCCCGCGCCCTGACGACCTCCTGGTCGTGACGGCCTGGCCGGCAGGCGAACGGTTCGAGTGCCGGCTGGACGGTGCCCTCGAACCCACCCTCGGGCACTGGAGCAACTACCCGGCCACGGTGGCCCGGCGGGTCGCCCGGAACTTCCCGTCCGCGCGCGTCGGGGCCGACCTGGTGTTCGCGAGCGACCTGCCGCCGGCCGCCGGGATGTCGAGTTCGAGCGCATTCATGATCGCGGTCTTTGCCGTCCTGGCGACTGTCAACGGCCTCGACGACACGCCGGCGTTCCGGGCGGCCATCGCCGATCCCCTCGACCTGGCGGCGTATGCCGCCACCATCGAGAACGGGCGGTCATTCCGGGACCTGTCCGGCGACCGGGGCGTCGGGACATTCGGCGGCAGCGAGGACCACACGGCGATTCTCTGCTGCCGCGAAGGGCGACTGGCGCAGTACGCCTTCGGGCCCGCACGGTTCGAGTCCGACGTGGCGCTCGAGGAACCCTGGCAGTTCGTCGTGGCGAGCAGCGGGGTGATTGCGGAAAAGACCGGTGCGGCCCGTGACCTGTACAACCGGGCGTCGCGGCTGGCGTCGGACGTGCTGGCGATCTGGAACCGCGAGACGGGCCGCGCCGACGCGTCGCTGATGGCGGTGCTGACGCTGGGACCCGACATGCGCCGCGAGGTGGTGCGGGTGATCCAGCAGCGCCCCGCCGACGAGTGGCCCACCGAGGCGCTCGTGGCGCGCGTGGAGCAGTTCGCCCTCGAGAGCCTGGAACTGGTGCCCGATGCGGTCCGCGCGCTGGCGGCGCGCGACGTCGAGGCCTTTGGCGACCTCGTGGCCCGGTCCCAGGACGCGGCCGAGCGGTGGCTGCGCAACCAGGTGCCCGAAACGGTGTGTCTCGCCAGGGAGGCGCGGGTCGCCGGTTCCGTGGCGGCGTCGGCGTTCGGCGCCGGTTTCGGCGGGAGCGTCTGGGCGCTCGTGCCGGCGGGCGACACGGCCGCCTTCATCGATCGCTGGCGGGCGCGGTATCAGGCTGCCCACCCGGCGGCCGCGGCGCGCGCGACGTTCGTGGCCACCCGTCCCGGAGCCGCGGCCTTCAGCCTCACGGATCTCAGCGTCCTGGACTGACGTCGAGGCCGCTCAACCCTGCCCGTAGCGCTCCTTCAGGCGCCGGTAGTCGGTCTTTCCTGTGCCCAGCACGGGCAGTTCGTCCACCCGGATGACCTGCCGGATGTGGTGCAGCGGGCTCAGGCCGGCCTCCCGGATGGCCGCATTGGCGGCGGCCCGGTCGATGGGAACCGTCGTGAACAGCGTGACGTCGGGGCTGTCGGGGTCGCCGATCGCCTCAACGGCCAGTGACGGCCCGCCGTCCTGGGTCGGCGCCAGCGCGAGCAGCACGCTTTCGATGGCCGGCAGGGAGATCATCTCGCCGCCCAGCTTGATGAAGCGCTTGAGCCGGCCCTCGAAGTACAACACCCCCCTCGTGTCCTGCCGCACCAGGTCGCCGGTGCGGTACCAGGTCTCGCCCTCGAACCGCACGAACGGGGATTCCCCTTCGTGATGCAGGTAGCCGGGGAACACGCTCGGGCCCCGCACCAGCAGCAAGCCCGTCTCGTCGGGGGCCACGCGCCGCGTGAGGGGCAGGTCGACGACCGCGCCCGTCAGGCTGTCGAGCAGCAGACCGATGCTCCCGGCGACCGGGGCCGAGAGGGGGCTGACCGAGACGACAGGCGAGCACTCGGTGATGCCGTAGCCTTCGAGCACCGTCATGCGTGGCCAGCGGCGGCCCAGCACCTCGTAGAGGCTGTCGGGGCACCGCTCCGCCCCCGTGACGACCAGCCGCAGCGTCGCGAGCTGCCGGTCCTCGGCCACCCGCACGATGCCCGCGAGGAAGGTGGGCGTGCCGATCAGCACGGTGGCGCCGTAGGTTTCGATCAGCCGCGCCAGCACGGCCGATTCGGTCGGGATGGGATGGTAGGCCGTCCGGATGCCCGCGCACAGCGCCAGCACGACGTTCGTGGTCAGGCCGAACGAGTGGAACGGGGGCAGCATGCCCAGGATGACATCGCCCTCGACGATTTCGCCTCGCGGCAGCATGTCGCGGGCGTTGGTGAGCAGGTTGCGGTGCGTGAGCGGGACCGCCTTGGGCAGGGCTTCCGATCCGCTGGTGAAGAGCACGACGGCGTGTTCCGGCGGCGCGGCGTCCTCCAGGCCCTTCCAGGTGAACCGGCTCTTCAGGCCGGCGGACAGCTTCTGGCGCGTCGTGAGTCCGCCGAGCAGGTCCTCGACGAACCAGAATCGATCCTCGATGTCCGTCAGGTCGACGCCGAGGGTCGCGAGCTTCGCGACCAGGGCGCGGGCCGTGATGACCCGGCTGACGCCCAGGAGTTCCAGGGAGTGCCGGATGGTCCGCATGCCGGTGGTCCAGTTGACCATCACGGGGGTCTTGCCGGCGAACTGCGAGGCCAGCAGAAAGACGGAGGCCCCGACCGAGGCGGGCAGCATGATGCCCACGTGGCTGCCCGTCACCCGTTCGAGCAGCGGCTTGAGGATGAGGATCGCCGTCACCAGGTCACGGTAGGTGCGCACGCCGCTCGACTGGTCGAGCAGCAGGGGCTGATCCGGCCGCCGACGAGCCTGGGCCAGGAAGACCTCGGGAATTGTGGCGCCCGGCGGAATCTCCACGCGGGCCCGACTGACGCGGTTCGCCCACCAGGCGGCGGGGGCGGGCCTGACGTCGGCCGGGGCGGCGCTGATGCCACGGCCGGCGGCGGCGAGTACGACGTCGGCCACGGTGACGAGACTTTCGGGCGATCCGACCGAGAAACCGAATTCCCGCTCGATCCAGGCCACCAGTTCGGCCACCGCGAGACTGTCCATGCCGAGATCGCGGTTCAGCTGGTCCTTCAGCACGATGTCGGGCCGCCCCGACTCGTCACGCAGGTGCGCGAGGACGAGGTCGCGCGTCGCGCCCGGGACGGCAGAGGCGTCGGCGTCGGGCCTGCGGTACTCCGGCTCCGGGCGGACTTCGACGCCGCGCCGTTCCCAGATCGAATACGGCACGTACGTGTTGCGAGCCGCGCCGTCGTTGTAGAACCGCTCCAGGTACCGGTTGACGGCCGCCCGGCCGGCGTGACGCGGAAAGTCGTCGGGTTCCACGAACTCGATGGTCACCGGTCGCCTGGGCATGAACACCAGGCCGCTGGCCAGCAGGCCCTTGATGCCCTGCCAGAGGGCGGCCCCGAAGTCGGGCATCCGGCCGGTGGCGGCCATGCTGAAGCCGCTGCCCCAGAGGCCGTTGTGACGCACCAGCACGATGCGGGCCTCCGGCACGCTGCGGACCAGCAGTTCGGTTCCGCTGGCGCTGCCCAGGTCCTCGAGGTACCCGCGCTTGATCCGGCCGGCGGGATAGATGAGCAGGTTGTCGCCGGCGCGCAGGTCGCCCACCAGGCCCGCGAACACCGCCCGGATCCGCTCCCGCGCCCCGGCGCCCTGTCGCTCGAAGTTGGGCAGCGTCCTCGACCCGAACAGCAGGGCAATCCTGCCGAACGCGGTGCGGGCCACCTGGTGTTCGTCGGCGAGGGGGCGCGGGGCGAACCGCGTATAGAGCAGGGCCACCATGATGACCGGGTCGATGAGGGCCGCGTGGTTCGGCAGGAACAGGATGCCCGTCCGGCCACGGCGGGCCACCTCCTCAAGGCCGCGGACGGTCATCCGGTAGCGCAGGCTCAGCAGGACGCGGGTCGCCAGGCTCATCGTCCAGCGCACGATGTTGCTCAACACATTGCCTCCGGTCGGAACGGTCTGGTCACGTTACCCCCGGGTGCGGCGTGATGCAAGAGGCGGCCGCGCGCATGCGGACGCGGGTTTCGATTATGATGCGCTGAACCCCGGGACGGCCCCGGCGGTCTGCCGGGTGCGGCCATGCCAGAGTCGATCATTCACACACGCGGCCTGACGAGGCGGTTCGGGGCGGTCACCGCGCTCGACGGCCTCGACCTTGACGTGCCGCCCGGCATCGTGTTCGGCTTTCTCGGGCCGAACGGCGCCGGCAAGACGACGACCATCCGGCTGCTGCTGGGCCTGCTGGATCCGTCCGCCGGCCACGCCGTGGTCCTGGGGCACGACACGCGCACCGCCGGTGCCGGCGTGCGCGCCCGCTCGGGCGCCCTGCTCGAGCATTCGGGCCTGTACGAACGGCTCAGCGCGGAGGACAACCTCGACTTCTACGGCCAGGTCTGGCGGATGTCGCGGGCCGACCGGCAGGCCCGGATCCGGACCCTGCTCGAGCCGCTCGGGCTCTTCGACCGGCGGCACGAGCCTGTGGGCCGCTGGAGTCGCGGCATGAAGCAGAAGCTGGCCGTGGCCCGGGCGCTGTTCCACCGCCCCAGCCTGATGTTCCTCGACGAACCCACGGCGGGCCTCGATCCCGTGGCGGCCGCCGCGTTGCGCGACGACTTGCTGCGGCTCGTGTCCGGCGAGGGCGTGACCGTGTTCCTGACGACCCACAACCTTGGCGAAGCCGAACGGTTATGCGGGCTCGTGGCCGTCATCAAGGAGGGGCGCCTGCTCGCCGTCGGGCATCCCGACACGTTGCGGGCGAGGAGCGCCACGCGTGCGGAGATTGCGGGAACCGGTTTCTCGGCGGAGGTCATCGCCGCCCTGCGCGCGCGGCCGGAGGTGGACTCTGCGGACCTGCGCAACGGACGCCTGGTGCTGGCCCTCCGCGAGGCGGCTGCCACCGCGCCGCTCGTCAGCCTGATTGTGGGGCTGGGCGGCGCCGTGGAGGAGGTGAAGAAGGACAAGGGCAGCCTCGAGGACGTGTTCCTGACGCTGATGGAGGAGGAGCGGTGATCGGCGACATCCTCACGGTGGCCGTCAAGGAATGGCGCGAACTGCTCTGGCTGGGGGGCACGCTGCGCGGCGGCCGCGTGAGCCTCTTCATCCTGCTGGCCATGTTCGGCGTGTTCATGCCGTACCAGTTCGGCGAGGACTGGGTCTCGTCGCCTTCGTCACTGGCGTACTGGGCGTGGTTGCCGCTGATGATCGTCGCGGGTGCCGTGGCCGACAGTTTCGCCGGCGAGCGCGAGCGCCACACCCTGGAGACCCTCCTGGCGAGCCGGTTGCCGGATCGCGCGATTCTCTTCGGCAAGGTGATGGCGTCGGTCGGGTACGGCTGGGGCCTGGTGCTGGCGATGCTCGGCCTGGGCATCGTCACGGTCAACGTGACGTCGGGCGCCGGCCACGTCATCTGGTTCCCGTGGCGGATGGCCGTCGGCGCGCCGATCTTCTCCCTGCTCGGGGCGTCGGTGGCGGCCGGGGCCGGCATCCTGGTGTCGCTGCGCGCGCCCACCGTGCGTCAGGCAGCGCAGACGCTGAACGTGGCCATTCTGCTCATCATCTTCGTGCCGGTCCTGGGCGCACAGGCCCTGCCCCTGGCCTGGAAGACGCAGGCGGCCGCGTGGGCACGGTCGGTGGGGCCCGACGGCGTGATGGGCCTGGCAGCCGTCCTGCTGGCTGTACTGGCGGCCGGGTTGCTGGCGGCGGCGATGGCCCGCTTCAAACGTGCGAGACTGGTACTGGACTGAAGGCGAACGACCCCCGGGAGGAGACTGGCGATGCGGCGACTGGTGACATGCGGCGTGATGGCGGCAGTATTCGTGTTGACGGGCCTGGGGGCGGCGCTGGCGTCCCAGGACGCGCAGGCCGACGCGATTTCCGGCACCTGGGCGGGCGAGGCGATGGTGCAGGGGCAGCCCATGGCGATCACGCTCTACCTGAAGCTGGCGGGCGACGCGGTGACCGGGGAAATCGAGTCCCCGATGGGACGCGTGGCCTTCACCTCCGCGTCGTGGAAGGAGGGCACGTTGACGCTGGCGTTTCCCTACTCAGGCGGCGAGCCCGTGACGATGGTCGGCAAGCTCGAGGACGGACGGCTGGCTGGAATGTTCGACTACAACGGCGGTGAACTCCAGGGCACGTGGTCGGCGGCCCGGAAGTAGAGGCGACGATGCGGAGAGCGGTGGCGGTGCTCGTCGGCGTGGTGGCGCTTGGGGCCTGGCCTGCGGCGCAGGGCGCGAATCCGAACCAGTTGAAGACCGAGAAGGTCTCCGGGTACGCCGAATGGCGGCGGGGCGATCACCTCATCGTCGACGGCCAGCGCGTGGCGGCCGGCAGCGCGACGAAGTTCAAGGGCAAGGGCATCACGGGCCTGGCGGCGATTCCCCTCGGATACGAGGTCGAGGCCAAGGGCTACCGCCTGCCGGACGGTGTCCTCCTGGCGTCGGAGATCGAGGCCAAGGCCAACGGTGCCGGCATGTTCGAAGGTGACATCCGGAATACCACGGCCGAGATGGAGGCCCAGTGGCTGAAGGCCGGCGCCGTCTTCGAGGAGGACGAAGAGGGCAAGGACAAGGTGATCGGGCGGATCGTGACCAGGGGGCCTGCTGTCGATCGGGTGCAGCGCATCGTCCGTCGCGTGACCCCGCCCTACGTGGATCCCGCCTCTCTGCGGGTGCACGTGGTGGACACCAAAGACTGGAACGCCATGGCCATGGGCAACGGCGCCATCTGGGTGTTCACGGGCCTGCTGGATGCCCTGGATGACGACGAAGTGGCCGTGGTGATCGGCCATGAACTGGCGCACTACACCCACGAGCACTCCCGCCGGGAGTTCAAGCGGGCGTTCTGGGGGCAGCTCATCGCCATCGGCGCCATGCTGGCCACGGAAGCCGCGACCGACAGCGACAAGAAGAAAGCGGCCGTCGCGGTGGCGGCCCTGGCGAGCGCCCTGGTTCTTCGCAACGGCTACAGCCGCAACCTGGAGGATCAGGCCGACCGCGTGGGGCTCCGCTACGCGTACGAAGGGGGCTACAACGTCAGCAAGGGCCCCGCGCTGTGGGTGAAGTTCCGGGACAAGTACGGGGACCAGAACGGCCTCATGAACTTCTTTCTCGGAGAACACTCCACGGCCACGGCCCGCGTGAAGAACCTCGATCGGGAGATCGCGTTGAACTACCGGACGGTGGCCCGGTAACCCGGCCTCACCGGGGCTGTACCGGGCGCGGGATGAGCCGCGCGTCCAGATCCACCACGGCGACCACGCCGAATCCCGGGCGGGTGCCGATCGAGAACCGGGCGTCGCGGACGATCACCCGGAAGCCGCCGTCGCGGGCGTGCTGCACCTCGTAGCTGGGGAAGCGCAGCCACCGCCGCACGCCCTGCACGAACGGCGCCTCGAGGGCCGCGGCCACCACGGCGTCGTACGTGCCGCGGGGGGACTGCTCAGGCGTGACGTCCGCAGCCACGCCGCGGATCCAGTTCACCGGCACGAACAGATACGCGCTCGGCGTCACGGCGATGACCTGACGATGGAGGGGCCGCGCCGGCAGCGGCATGGCCGCGACGCGGTCGACGTCCCACTGTCGGGCCCTCGCCAGTTCCCGCACCTGCTGTTCCGCGAGACGCGACCCCGCCACCATCGCCGCGATGTAGGCCGCGGCCAGGGCTACCGAGACGATGGCCGCGCGCCGCAGCACGCGGACGGGCACGGTGGCGCGCAAGCCGAGCGCCGCGAGCACGGCGATGGCCCAGGTGTACTTTGCGGCCATGGGCACCAGGTCTGTGCCGAGCATGACCGCGGTCATGCCCAGTCCCAGAGCTGCCCACACGATGGAGCCGGCACGATGCCGGGTCCAGGCCAGCATCACGGCCGTCCCGAGCAGGAGCCAGAGCCACGGGTCCACGATGAAGAGGGTATCGCCGTAGAACCAGCGATCGTCGAACGGCATGAGCAGCCGCACGCCGTAGTTGTTCAGCCAGTCGAGGAAGGGGTGCGACACGACCCCGGCAATCGAGGCGGCGAGGATCGGCCAGGCCTGGGCCGGCGGCGCATCGGGTCGTCGGCGGCGGCGGACGTGCGTGTCGAACGCCATCACCGCCCAGGCCAGCAGGCCCGGGAGCAGCAGGACGGCCAGGAGGCCATGGGTCCAGCCCCGGCGGAAGTCGAACGCCAGGTCCGACCCGGCGAGGTAACAGGCGCCGTCGAGGTCGGGCAGGTTGGCGGCGATGATCAGCGTGGAGGTGGCCAGCGGCGTGGCGCGCTTGAAGCCGGCTTCGGCCAGGCAGGCTCCGGCGAGCGTGTGGGCGAGTGGTTCCATCGTTCCCTCCCATCTTACCCGACCCCCGGGTGCGCGTCCGCCGGGCCATTGCGTCGGCCGGCGGGCATCGGCCATGATGGGGACCGCGAGCACAGGCGGGGGAGTCTGCCATGGAGTACCGATTGCTGGGACGCACCGGGGTGCGTGTGTCTCCCGTGTGTCTGGGGACGATGAACTTCGGGGCGGCGACACCGGAATCCGAGTCCGTCGCGATCGTGCACGCGGCGATCGATGCGGGGCTGAACTTCGTCGATACCGCGGATGTGTACAACGGCGGGGAGTCCGAGCGGATCGTGGGGCGCGCCCTGGCCGGGCGGCGGCACGGTGTCGTGCTGGCGACCAAGGTGCACGGCCGGACGGGGCCCGGACCCAACGACGCCGGTAACTCCCGGCTGCACATCGTCGCGGCCTGCGAGGCGTCGTTGCGACGCCTGGGCACGGACTACCTCGACCTGTACCAGGTGCACCGGCCGAGTCCCGAGATTCCCATCGACGAAACGCTCGGGGCCTTGACCGATCTCGTGCGCGCGGGCAAGGTGCGCTACGCGGGGTGCTCGACCTTCCCCGCGTGGATGGTGATGGAAGCGCTGGCTGTCAGCGAGCGGTGGGGGCTCGCGCGATTCGTCAGCGAGCAGCCTCCGTACAACCTGCTCGATCGGCGGATTGAGAACGAGTTGGTGCCCCTCGCGATGCGGTACAATCTGGCGCTGCTGCCGTGGGCGCCGCTGGCGCAGGGGGTGCTGGCGGGCCGGTATCCTGCCGCGGGGCCGCTGCCTGCCGATTCGCGGGCGATACGCCAGCCGGGGCCAGGCGCCATCTACGCGCAGCGCGTGACGGCCCGCGGCATCGCCGTGGGGCGGGCCTTTGCGGAGATCGCGGGGCGGTCCGGCCGGACGGCCGGGCAACTGGCGGTGATCTGGTGCAAGGACCAGCCCGGCATCACGGCGCCGGTCGTCGGGCCGCGCACGCTGGCCCAGGCCCTCGAACTCGCGGCGGCGGCGGAGATGACGCTGTCGGCGGACGAACGGGCGGCCTGCGATGCCCTGGTGCCGCCGGGTGGGGTAGTGACGAATTTCCACAATTCGGCGCCCTGGATGAAGACACCCGTCGCCGACTAGGCCGGTCGGAGTGGGTCACGGCTGCTGGAGGGACGGGTGACGACCGAGACGGTCATGCGGCGCTTTGCCTCGCTGGGGCACGCCATCGGCAACACGCCGCTGCTGGCGATCGATTTCCGGTACCGTGGCGAACCGCGCACGCTCTACGCCAAGTACGAGCAGACCAACTTCACCGGCAGCATCAAGGACCGGATGGCGTTGCACATCCTGCGGAAGGCGTACGCGACCGGGGCCCTGGCGCCCGGCGACACGATTGCCGAGGCGACAAGCGGCAACACCGGCATCTCGTTCGCGGCCCTCGGGCGGGCCCTGGGCCATCCCGTGACGATTTTCATGCCCGACTGGATGAGCGCCGAGCGCATCTCGCTGATTGCCAGTTTCGGGGCCGCCATCGTGCTCGTGAGCCGCTCGCAGGGCGGTTTCCTCGGGAGCATCCGGCTGTCGGAAGAACTGGCGGCCCGCGAGGGCCACGTCTTTCTGCCGTGCCAGTTCGCCAACGAGGCGAACGTCGAAGCCCATCAGACGGCGACGGGACCGGAGATCTGGTGGCAGCTGGCGTCCCTCGGGTTGACGCCCGACGCGTTTGTCGCGGGCGTGGGCACCGGCGGCACCGTGATGGGCGTGGGCCGCTACCTGCGGTCCCGGAAGCCCGGCGTGCGCGTGCACCCGCTCGAGCCCGCCGAGTCACCCACCATGCGCACGGGGCACAAGACGGGGCAGCACCGGATCCAGGGCATCTCGGACGAGTTCATCCCGGCGATCGCCAGGCTCGACGAACTGGACGCCATCGTGGACGTCTCGGACGGCGATGCGATCCTGATGGCGCAGCAGCTGGCGCACATCGGCCTTGCGGTGGGCATCTCCTCGGGGGCGAATTTCGTCGGGGCGATCAAGGTCCAGCACGACCTGGGGCGCGAGGCGGTCGTCGCGACGGTGTTCTCGGACAGCAACAAGAAGTACCTGAGCACGGACCTGCTGCGCAGTGAAACCGCAAAGCCCGGGTACTGCGCGCCGGACGTGGAACTGATCGGCTTCAGGGCCATCAAGCGGATGTGCGAGCTGTGCTGCGACGATCCGGGGTGCACGGTGCACGAACACCCGGCGCGGGGCACGCGCTGACGCGGCAGGCGGCGACACCATGAAAGTGGCGTTCATCGGATCGCACGGCACGGGCAAGACCACCCTGTGTTACGACCTCGTGGGTGCCCTGAAGAAGCAGGGCGCCAACGCGGACATGGTCAAGGAGGTGGCCCGGTTATCGCCGCTTCCCGTCAACCGGAAGACGTCGCTCGACGCCCAGACCTGGATCCTGATGACCCAGGTGGCCGAGGAAATCCGGTCCGCCAGCCAGCACGACATCGTCGTGTGCGATCGCAGCGTGCTCGACAACTACGCGTACCTGGCGCTGGCCTGCGGCCGGCAGAAGGCCATCGAGCGCTTCGTCGACTTCTGGATGAAGTCGTACGACGTGCTGTTCAAGGTACCGGTCATCGACGTGGCCCGCGACGACGGGTTCCGCGACACGGATCAGTTCTTCATCCGCTCGATCGACCAGTTGGTGGACACCCTCCTGATCGAGAAGAAGATCGCCCACGAGCGGCTCGATGCCACGTCCCGGGACGGGTGGGTGGACGCCGCGCGCGGCGCGGTCGCCCGGCATCCTGCGCTGGCGGGCCGACTGATCTAGCGGCCGCGCCGCCGCGGTGCGTGGCTGGCCGGGGCGCCTGCCGGCCGCGGCGCATGGCGATCCAGGATCTGCTGGCGCCGCTCGTCCTCCCGGCGCCGACCCTGCG
>CAYNDV010000034.1:0-35419 GCA_964396055.1 uncultured Vicinamibacterales bacterium
GCCCCACGCCCCACGCCCCACGCCCCACGCCCCACGCCCCACGCCCCACGCCCCTTGTCCCCTGTCCCGTGCCCCTTGTACAATGAGCCCATGCCACAGACAGTCGTCGTCCTCGGGGCGTCCCCCGACCGGACGAAGTATGGGAACAAGGCCGTGCGTGCGTTCCAGCGCCAGGGCTACACGGTGATTCCGGTGCATCCGCGGGAGGCCGAGATCGAGGGGCTGAAGGCCTACCCGTCGATTCTCGACGTGCCGGGCCCGATCGACATGGTGACGGTGTACCTCCCGCCGGCGGTCGGCGAGCGGGTCATCGAAGACGTGGCGCGGAAGGGGGCCGGCGAAGTCTGGCTCAACCCCGGCGCCGACAGTCCGGAACTGGTCTCGCGCGCCAGGGCGCTGGGCCTCAAGGCCATCGTCGCGTGCTCGATTCGCGGCGTCGGCGAGGACCCCTCCGACCTGTGAACGTTCACGACCGCGCCCGGGTCTGCCGGGCGCGGCCAGCCTCCTGTGCCCGCCCCTGCGCCACTGCAGTGTTGACAGGTTTTTTGCGCCTGCCCTATAGTTGGGAGGCCTGACCGCCCCCATTCCTCGTGAGGGCGGGGAACGACCACCCCCGCCACGTTCGTGTTCCAACTGCCCGACAGTACCAACCTCGAGTCGACCCATGCCAAACAACCAGAAGCGCCAGTCCTCTTCCGCGCGCGCCACCAATGGCCCGGTGGCGTCCCCCGAACCACCCGTGGCCGACACCCCGCAGCAGGACGCCCCGAAACCAGCCGGTAACGGCGGGCAGAAACGGCCCGGCGAGGGTCTGAACATCGCCGAGCTGAAGGACATGAGCATCCAGAAGCTCACCCAGATCGCGAAGGATCTGAACGTGGCCGGCGCGACCGGCATGCGCAAGCAGGAACTGATCTTCCAGATCCTGAAGGCCCAGACCGAGCAGAGCGGGTTCATCTTCTCGGAAGGCGTGCTCGAGGTGCTGCCCGACGGCTTCGGCTTCCTGCGCGCGCCCGACTACAACTACCTGCCCGGCCCTGACGACATCTACGTGTCGCCGTCCCAGATCCGGAAGTTCGACCTGCAGACCGGTGACACGGTGTCGGGCCAGATCCGGCCGCCAAAGGAAGGGGAGCGGTACTTCGCCCTGATCAAGGTCGAGGCCGTCAACTTCGAGCCGCCGGACCAGGCCCGCGACAAGCTGTTCTTCGAGAACCTGACGCCGCTCTACCCCCAGGAGGCGCTGCGCCTCGAGACGGTGGCCGACAACCTGTCGGCGCGGGTCATGGATCTCATGATCCCCATCGGCAAGGGCCAGCGCGGCCTGATCGTCGCGCCGCCGCGCACCGGCAAGACGATGTTGCTCCAGAGCATCGCGCAGTCGGTGGCCCAGAACCACCCCGAGGTGTACCTCATCGTGCTGCTGATCGACGAGCGGCCCGAGGAGGTCACCGACATGCAGCGGTCGGTGCAGGGCGAGGTCATCTCGTCCACCTTCGACGAGCCCGCTCAGCGCCACGTGCAGGTGGCCGAGATGGTCATCGAGAAGGCCAAGCGCCTGGTCGAGCACAAGAAGGACGTGCTCATCCTGCTCGACTCGATCACGCGCCTCGCGCGGGCCTACAACACGGTGATTCCGCCGTCGGGCAAGGTGCTCTCCGGCGGTCTCGATTCGAACGCCCTGCAGAAGCCCAAGCGGTTCTTCGGCGCCGCGCGCAACATCGAGGAGGGCGGCTCGCTGACGATCATCGCCACGGCCCTCATCGACACCGGGTCGCGCATGGACGACGTGATCTTCGAGGAGTTCAAGGGCACGGGCAACATGGAAATCCACCTGGACCGCAAGCTGGTGGACAAGCGCGTGTTCCCGGCCATCGACATCCAGAAGAGCGGCACCCGGAAGGAAGAGCTGCTCATCGCGCGGGAGGACCTCAACCGCATCTGGGTGCTGCGCAAGGTGCTCAACCCGCTGTCGCCGACCGAGGCGATGGAACTGCTGCTCGACAAGATGGCCAAGACCAAGTCGAACGCCGAGTTCCTGTCGTCGATGCAGCGGATGGGGTAGCGGGGATCTCCGCGTTTCGGGACGGCGTCTCTTTGTAGAGGCTAGAGGCTAGAGGCTAGAGGCTAGAGGCTGGCCGATGTGCTGACCCCCGAAGGCGGGGATCGAAGGAGTCCGTCATGGCGAAGATCACCGTTCGTCCCAATGGTTCGCTGTTCGTCGAAGGCGACGATGTCGTCATCGTCGACCCGGCGGGCCTGCCCATCGAGCCGGCCCGGCGGCCGTTCAGCCTGTGCCGGTGCGGCGCGTCCGAGAAGAAGCCCTTCTGCGACGGCAGCCACAACAAGATCGGCTTCCAGTCGGTCTGCACGGGCACGGCAAAGGAGTAGGGCCTTCAGGCCAGAGACGCGAGCCGTCCGGGCCACCAGCGTGGTTCGGACGGCTCTTCGTGTTTTCAGGCACAATCTAGAGGCTAGAGGCTAGAGGCTAGAGGCTAGAGGCTAGAGGCTAGAGGCTAGAGGTAAGGGACATGGGGCATGGGGCGTGGGGCGCGGGACGCGGGACGAGCCGCATGGGACACCTGAGAACGTGGTGCCTCGGTGGAGGGCTGCTGATCGTGAGCCTCGCGGCCGTCGGCGCCTGCAGGGGTTCGTCCATCGAGACGCCGGTGCCCGCGCCGGCGCCCAGGCCGTCGATCCTCCTGGTGACGCTGGACACCACGCGCGCCGATGCGATCGGGCCCGGTGCCGCCGGGGTCGAGACGCCGGCCTTCAACGCGCTGGCCGGGCGCGGGCGCCTGTTCCGGCAGGCGTATGCCACCGTGCCCGAGACGCTGCCGTCCCACGCGTCGATGATGACCGGGTTGTACCCCGCCGGCCATGGCGTGCACGAGAACGCCCGGTACCTGTCGCCGGCCTTTCCCGTCGCCGCCGAACGTCTGGCGGCCCAGGGGTACCGGACGGCCGCCTTCGTGTCGAGCTTCGTCCTGGCCGGACGCTTCGGCCTCGCTCGCGGGTTCGGCGTCTATGACGATACGATGCCGGCGGGCCGTGAGGACCGGCCGGCCACGGCGACGACGGACGCGGCGCTCGCCTTCCTGGCGTCCGCCGGCGCCCAGCCGGTCTTCGTCTGGGTCCACTACTGGGAACCACACCACCCCTACGAACCGCCAGAACCGTTCCGGACGCGGTACGCGGCCTCGCCCTACCTCGGGGAAGTCGCGGCCATGGACGAGCAGCTGGGCCGGCTGGTGGAGGGGTTCGGCCGGCTCGCGCCCCGGCCGCAGGCGATCATCGTCGCGGGCGATCACGGCGAAGGCCTGGGCGACCACGGCGAGTCGCAGCACGGCAACCTGCTGTACCAGTCCACGATGCACGTGCCGCTCGTGCTGGTCGGTCCCGGTGTGGGAGTGGAGGCCACCGACGCACCCGTCAGCGTCCGCCGCATCTTCCACACGCTGCTCGACTTGGCGGGGCTCGGCGGGGCAGACAGTCTGCGGGGCGCGTCGGCGGGCGTGGTGCTGGGCGAGGCGATGAAGCCCTACCTGGAGTACGGCTGGCAGCCCCAGATCATGGCCGTGTCGGGCATGTCCAAGACGATCTTCGCCGGGCGCTACGAGTCCTACGATCTGGCCCGCGACCCGCGCGAGGGCGCCGACCTCGGCGCGGCGGCTGTCCCGGTTCCTCTGCGTCAGGCCGTGGACGAGTACCCGGTGCCGTCGCCCGACGCCGCGAAGGCTCCGGCGATGCTCGACCCGGAGGCCCTCCGCAAGCTGGCCAGCCTGGGCTACGTCAGCGCCACGGCCGCGCCGGTGGTGCGCAAGGACGCCCCCAGGCCCGTCGACATGGTGCGCCTCTTCGACACCCTCGAGGCGGCCTCCGCGCTCTTCGTGCAGGGGAAATACCGTGAGGTGATTCCGGTGCTCGACCGGGTGCTGGCGGCAGATCCGTACAACCTGGATGCGATGCTGAGGCTGGCGACGGCCCATTCGATACTCGGCCGGGAGGCGCGGGCCCTCGAGGTGTTCCGGCTGGCCGCCGAGCGGGCACCCGGATCGGAGGACGTGCGCGTGTACCTGGCGCTGCACCAGGCGCGGGGCACGGGGTGGGCACAGGCCGTGCCGGTGCTCGAGTCGACGCTGGCGCAGACACCCGATCGTGTGCCGGTGGTGGAGGCGCTGGCCAGCGTGCGCGAGCGGCAGGGGCGGCCCGGCGAGGCGGTGGCGTTGTGGCAGCGGGCCTATCGCCTGCGCGGAGCGTCGGCGGCCGAGTGGCTGCGCCTCGGGGATCTCGCCATGGGCGCGGCACAGACCGACGCGGCTATTGCCGCCTTCGAATCGGCGCGCCAGGCCCGTCCGGAGGGGTTCGCCCGCGACCTCGAACTGGGGGTGTTGTACCTCTCGGCCCGCCGGTTCGACGAGGCCCGGGCGGCGCTGGACCGCGTGCCGCGTTCGCACCCGGCCTACGCCATGGCGCTCTTCAAGCGCGCCCAGGTGAGCGTGCTGCTCGGCGAACCTGACGCCGCGGCGCGAGTGGCCGCCGCACGCGGCGGGGCGGACAGGCGCACGCGGGAACTTGTCGCGAAGGAACGGTTGTTTGCCGGCTTCTAGTCCAGGACTGGTCTGAAACGGAGCACGGCCCCGGCGCTCGTCGACCGGGGGACTGGTACCAGCGCCGCTCCGAAACAGAAAGGCCCGGCGGAACGGGTTCCGCCGGGCCCTGCTGTCTCTCCGCCTAACGGCCGAACGGCCGAACGGCCCTGCAGCCCTAGAACTGCAGCCTGAAGGCGATCTGCACGCGCCGCGGCGAGTAGAACGACCGCGGCTGGCCGAACGTCGACGTGTGCACGCTGGGCTGGAAGTTGTAGCCTGTCTGTTTGTCGAAGACGTTGAACAGATCGACGGCCACCTGCGCGTTCAGGCGGGCCGCGAACCGCCAGCTCTGCGTGTAGTTCAGGTCGAGCTGGTAGTGGGTCGGTGTCCGCCGCGAGCCCGCCTTCTCACCGTAGCGGTTCGTATCACTCGTGCTCGTGCCGATGTAGGGCAGGTAGGGCTCGTAGCTCCAGGCCTCCCACGGCTGCCCGGACTGCGCGATGAAGTAGGCGCCGATGCTCGACTGCCACGGCAGGTTGTGGTAGCCGTACAGCTTCAGCATGTGCGGGCGGTCGCCGCGCAGCGTGCCGTCCTTGCGGTCCCACAACTGGCGGCCGCCGCCGTCGGCGATGTTCGACGAGCCGATGAAGATGGCGGCGTCGTTGCCCGTCGTCGAGTTGTCCTGGTCGAAGTTACCCCAGTAGTGGCTGTAGGTGTACGACCCGCGGACGAAGGCCTGCTTGCCGCGCCACTCGGACTCGAGGGTCACCTCGTAGAACTTCGTGTAGGCCCCGTCGAGCTCGGCGATCACGTAGCTCGATCCCCCGCCCAGCTGGGCGCGCTGCTCGGCCAGGTTCGGGATGTAGAGCTCGCGCGGGATGCCCGCCGGCGGATTGTAGCGGATGCGCGAGTCGTTTTCCGTGTCCTCCCAGAAGTGGTCGGACTCGCGGTAGCGGCCGTAGATCTTGGCCGACCACGCGGCGGTGATCTGCTTCGAGGTGCCGGCGACGAACTCGTCGGTCGTGCGCGGGGTCATGTCCTGCACGAACAGCTTGCCCGACGACGATCCGATCACCTCCACGCCGAACAGGCGGCCATTCTGGTCGAAGTGGACGCGGTTCTGCTGGTTGAGCACGGACCGATCCCAGGCGGCCGCGCGGGGCAGCGAACTGGCGGCGGGGACGTAGCGCGCGTAACTGGCGTAGATGGTGTCACGCCCGTTATAGGCCCAGGTGGCGCCGACACGCGGCTGGATCATCTTCGACCACGGGATCTCGTACATCTTGTAGCGGGACCCCTTCGATGCCACGAAGCCGGAGACCGTGCTGGCGTCCTCCTTCAGGCCCTGGCCGAAGAGCGTGTCGCGGCTCAGGAGCACGCCCGCGTTGAACGACCAGTCCTTCCACTTGATGGTGTCGTTCACCTCGAGGTTGTGCGACTGGTACTCGGTGTCGATGGTGGGCTTCACGCCCGACGGCAGCAGGATGAGCGTCGAGGTGTAGTAGATCGGCTGGCCCAGGTAGCTCGTGCGGCCGCCGGGCACGGTGATCGAGCCCCAGCCGTTCGAGCTGCGCTCGAGTTGCTCCGAGTCGCCGGAGAACTGGTACCCCACGTGGACGTCGTGCTGGACGGTGGAGCCCAGGGTGATGTTGTAGGCCACCGACCCCGCGTCGCGGAAGAACGACTGCTCGTTGAACTCCGTGTAGTAGCCCACCGTGCCGCCGCCCGTCTTCACGCCGTTCAGCGTGTAGCCGTAGCGGTTGATGAGGGGCGCCACGAAGGCGTTGTACGCATCCTGCCCGGCCACCGGCACGGGGACGGAGAACTGCCCGATCGTATCGAGGCCGTTGATGTCGAGCTGGGTGCCGGGGGTGGTGCTCACCTGCACGTCGGCGACGTTGTCGGGCCGGGCCCGCGTCGGGTTCTCGAAGTGCGTGTACTTGAACGACACGAAGCTGCGCGAGTTGAGCACCCACGATCCGTCGGCCGTGAAGATCTTCTGCCACGCCTCGCTGCCCGCGCCCGTCGTGGACGCGTAGGTGGAGGGGAACGTGTCGCCTTTGTCGAGGCGGTGCGAGTAGCGGTACGTGGCGTTCACCAGGAGCGAGTTGGTCGGGGTGAAGGTCAGCTTGCCGAACTCCTCGTTCCGCACGCTCTCGTAGTCGGGCAGCTCGCCGTAGAGGTTGGCGGCGTTGTCGCGCGTCCGCGTGGGGCGGTAGTAGGACCCGTAGAAATACAGCTTGTTCCTGATGACGGGGCCGCCGCCGTTGACCGTCAGCCAGTTCAGGTCCTGCTCGTACTTCGACAGGGACGCCGTGGGGCTCTGCACCGACGCGGCCATGCCGCTGTTCTGGAGCTGGAAGCTGATCATGCCGGCGAAGCGCGACGTGCCCGACTTGCTGACCGAGTCGATCGAGAAGCCGCCCGACCGGTCGAAGTCGACGGCCTTGGCGCCGCCCTTGACGGTGGTGACCTGCGCGATGTCGTGGGACGCCGGCTCGGCCGACAGGGTGCCGAACAGGGGCAGCGTCACGTTGACGCCGTCGAACTTGTAGGTGTTGTCCTGGCCGCTGCCGCCCGAGGACGGGCCGCGCACCGCGTCCTGCGTGTACATGACGCCCGGGATCAGCTTCACCAGGTCGCGGTACTCCTGGCCGACGGGCAGCGAGGCGATGGCGTCGGCCGACACCGCGCTCTTCAGCGCGGTGGAGTCCTTCTCGATGACCGGCACGATCGAGGCCGTCACCGTCACGCTCTCCTGCACCCCCTCCACGGCGAGCGACACGTTGACCACCGTGTCCTGCGCCAGCTGCACCTCGACGGTCCTGGTCACTGTCGCCATGCCGGCGAGCACGTAGGTCACCGTGTAGGTGCCGGGCAGGAGGGCCGGAAGCCGGTAGTCGCCGACCGCGCCCGACGTGGTGACACGCGGGGCGGGCATGACGTCCGCGCGCGCCTCGATCGTGACGCCGGGCAGCACGCCGCCGCCGCTGTCCACCACCTTGCCGCTGATCGTGCCCGTCTGCTGGGCGGCCACGAGGGCCGGCAGCACCACCAGGCCGAGCAGGGCGAGTCCAAACTGCTTCACGCGCATGCTTCCTCCATCCTGACCGAGACGGCGGGGGACTGGCGCCAACCACGGCACGGCCCGCCCCAGTGTCTGAGAGTAGTGGGGAATCCTAGCGCGTTCGCCGAAGCGCCGTCAAACCTCCCGGCACTGTCCCGGAGCTACCCGGGGACGCCGGCCGGCGGCGGGGCGGCGCCCCGGGCGAACTCGAGATCCGTCCCGGCGGCGCCCACCGTGATCGTGTCCCCGTCGGTGAACACCCCCTGCAGAATCTGCAGAGCCAGCGGGTCGAGCAGCTTGCGCTGGATGGTGCGCTTCAGCGGCCGGGCGCCGTACGCCGGGTCGTACCCTTCGTCGGCCAGGAGGTGCCGCGCCTTGTCGGTGAGTTCGAGCCGCATCTTGCGATCGGCGAGCCGGGCCGCCAGCGACCGCAGCTGGATGTCGACGATGGCCTGGAGGTGGTCCCGCCCCAGGGCGTGGAAGAAGATGATCTCGTCCACCCGGTTGATGAACTCGGGCCGGAAGTGGCCCCGCAGCGCGTCGAGCACGAGCCGCCGCGTACCCTCATCGAGGTCCTCGCCGCCGGCCGCCCGCTCGGCGATGTACTGGCTGCCGAGATTCGACGTCATAATCACGACGGTGTTCTTGAAGTCCACCGTCCGGCCCCGCGCGTCGGTCAGGCGCCCGTCGTCGAGGAGTTGCAGCAGGACGTTCAACACCTCCACGTGGGCCTTCTCGACCTCGTCGAAGAGCACGACCGCGTACGGGCGCCGGCGCACGGCCTCCGTCAGCTGCCCCGCCTCGTCGTAGCCGATGTACCCGGGCGGCGCGCCGACCAGGCGCGACACCGTGTGCTTCTCCTGGTACTCCGACATGTCGATCCGGACCATCGCGTGCTCGTCGTCGAACAGGAATTCCGCCAGGGCCCGGGCCAGTTCGGTCTTGCCGACGCCGGTCGGCCCCAGGAAGAGGAAGCTCCCGAGGGGGCGGCGCGGGTCCTGCAACCCGGCCCGCGCCCGCCGGATCGCGTTGGACACGGCCGTGATGGCATCGTCCTGGCCGACCACCCGGGCGTGCAGCCGTTCCTCCATGCGGACGAGCTTCTGAACCTCGCCTTCCATCAGGCGGCTGACCGGGATGCCGGTCCACTTGCTGACGACTTCGGCGATGTCCTCCTCGTCGACTTCCTCCTTGAGCATGCGCGTGTCGCGCTGCAACGCAGCCAGACGGTCCTGGGCCTCGGTGATGCGCCGCTCGATCGCGGGCAGGCGGCCGTACTGGAGCTCCGACGCCCTCGCGTAGTCGCCCGCCCGCTGGGCGTGATCGATGTCCCGCCGCGCCTGCTCCAGCTCTTCCTTGAGCGTCCGCGCGGACTGGATGGCGTCTTTCTCCTGCTGCCAGTGCGACCGCAGGCGCGACCGCTCCTCCTTGAGGTCCGCCAGATCCCGCTCCAGCCGGCCCAGGCGATCGACCGACGCGCTGTCGGTTTCCTTGCGGAGGGCCTGGCCCTCGATCTCGAGCTGCATGATGCGGCGCTCGACCTCGTCGAGTTCCACGGGCAGCGAGTCGATCTCCATCCGGAGCCTGGACGCGGCTTCGTCCACCAGGTCGATGGCCTTGTCCGGCAGGAACCGGTCGGCGATGTACCGATGGGAGAGCACGGCGGCAGCCACCAGCGCCGTGTCCTTGAGGCGGACGCCGTGGTGGATCTCGTACCGTTCGCGCAGCCCGCGCAGGATGCTGATCGTGTCCTCGACGGTGGGCTGGCCGACGACGACGGGCTGGAAGCGGCGCTCGAGGGCCGCGTCCTTCTCGATGTGCTTCCGGTACTCGTCGAGCGTGGTCGCGCCGATCGTGTGCAGTTCGCCGCGCGCCAGCAGGGGCTTGAGCATGTTCGCCGCGTCGATGGACCCTTCCGCCGCGCCGGCCCCCACGACGGTGTGCAGCTCGTCGATGAACAGCACCACCTCGCCCTGGGCGTCGGTGATCTCCTTGAGCACGGCCTTGAGGCGCTCCTCGAACTCGCCCCGGTACTTGGCCCCGGCCACCAGCGCGCCCATGTCAAGCGCCACCACCCGTTTGTTCGTGAGCCCCTCGGGCACGTCGCCGCGGATGATGCGCTGGGCCAGGCCCTCGACGATGGCGGTCTTGCCGACCCCCGGCTCGCCGATGAGCACCGGGTTGTTCTTGGTGCGCCGCGACAGAACCTGGATGACCCGCCGGATCTCCTCGTCGCGGCCGATCACCGGATCGAGGCCGCCCTTGCGTGCGAGCGCGGTGAGATCGCGGCCGTAGCGCTCGAGGGCCTGGTACTTGCCCTCGGGCGTCTGGTCCGTCACGCGCTGCGAGCCGCGGATCGTGACCAGCGCTTCCAGGATGCGGTCCTTCGTGACGCCGCGGGCGGTGAGGACACGGACGGCTTCGCTCCGGCCCTTCTCGGTGGCCAGGGCCAGCAGCAGGTGCTCGGTGCTGACGAACTCGTCCTTCATCTGCGCCGCTTCGGCTTCGGCAGCGGTGAGGACGTTCCGCAGCCGCGGCGACAGAGCCGGCTCCGCGCCGCCCTGCACGCGAGGCAGCCTGGCGAGTTCCGTCGCGATGGCGGTCCCCACGTCCTCGGGCGGCACGCCGATCTTGCGCAACACCTCCGGGCCAACGCCCTGGGGCTGCGCGACGAGGGCGGCCAGCAGATGCTCGGGTTCGATCTGCGGGTGCGCGGCGTGGGCCGCGGCCTGCTGGGCGGCGATGATGGCCTCCTGGGCCTTCTCGGTGAATCGATTCAGGGTCATGATTCGTCGGTCGACGTGCTCGAACCGTCCTCCATGCGTGACAGCGCTTCGTACAGCCGGCGCGCCTCCGGCGACAGCCCGCGCGGCAGCCGCGCCTCCACGGTCACATACAGATCGCCACGATCGTCGGGCTTGCCCACGGCGGGCATGCCGTGGCCCTTCAGGCGGAACACCTGGCCGTTCTGGGTCTCGGCGGGGATCTTCAGCCGCAGCGACCGGCCATCGAGCGTGTGGATCTCCGCTTCGCCGCCCAGGACGGCCCGGGTGACGGGCACCGCCACCCGCGCGTGCAGATCGCGCCCCCGGCGTTCGAATCTCGCGTGCGGGGCGAGCCGGACGCGCAGATAGAGGTCGCCCGACCCGGCCCCGGCCGAACCGGGCCCGCCTTCGCCCGCGACGCGGACGCGCGAGCCGTCCGACACCCCGGCGGGGATGCGGACGTCCACCGACCGCGCGTGGCCGTCGTGCTTGATGGCGAGGCGGCGCGTGGCGCCGCTGAGCGCCTCGTCGAGCGACAGCTCGAGTTCCTGCTCGACGTCGCGGCCCCGGCGGCTGCGCGCCTGCCGGCCGGCGCGTCCAGCCGGTGCCCCCTGTCCGCCGGCGCCGCCGAAGAAGACGTGGAAGAAGTCCGAGAACGGATCGTCGCCGCCGAACATCTCCCGGACGTCGTCCTCGCTCACCGTGGCGCCGCCGCCGCGGGCGCCGCCGGTGTGGCGCTGCCAGAACCCGTCGAAGGGCGACGGCCCGCCCTGCTGCTGGGCCTGCTCGTAGAGCCGCCAGTTGGCGCCGAGTTCGTCGTACTTCCGGCGCTTCTCGGGATCGCCGAGCACCTCGTGGGCCTCGTTGATGGCCTTGAAGCGTGACTCCGCCTGCTTGTCGCCCGGGTTGACGTCCGGGTGCAGCTTCCGAGCCAGCTTCCGGTACGCCTGCTTGATCTCCTTGTCGCTGGCGTCCCGGGCGACCCCGAGCGTGGCGTAGTAGTCCTTGAATTCCACGGCAGCTCCCGGCGTCAGAGACCCAGCAGATCCACGAGGCGGGCAATCTCGCGCGCCAGGCGGCGGCGGCCGGCCGACCGGGCCAGCGCATCGTCGCAGGCCAGGGGCTGCAGGCGCCGCACGGCCTCGGCCACGGTCAGCAGACGCTGCACGCCCGCGAGGTTGATGCCCAGTTCGTCGACGAGGTGCTTGATGACCCGCAGGCGGTCGAGTTCAGCCCGGGAGTAGACACGCATGCTGCCGATCATCCGGCTCGGCTTCACGAGGCCCACACGTTCGTACTTCCGCAGCGTCTGCGGATGCAGGCCCAGCTCCCGGGCTGCCATGCTGATCAGGAACACCTCGGCACGTTCGTCCATCGTCTCGACCCTTGCTACATTACGAATATAGACATTGATACGTATCGTGTCAATGACATGAGGCGTGGGACATGGGGCCGGCGTGCCTTGACCCCGCCGGTCCGCCGGGCCATGATGCAGACCTATGACCGTCACGGTGGGCATGCTGGTGTGGGGCGCGGTCGGACTGGTGGCCGGTGGCGTGGCCGGGTGGTGGGCCGCGCGTATGCGGGCGGCAGCGGCGCTGGCGGCGCGGGACGCCGAACGGGCGGCGCTGGAGGCCGCGTTCGGCCAGGAGCGGCAGGTCGCGCTGGCCCGCGCCCGCGACCACGAGGAACGCGTGAGCGAGCTGCAGGCCAAGCTGTTTGCCGCAGAGCGCGACCAGAAAGCCACCCTGGCGGACCTCGGACAGGCGAGAGAAGCCGTGGCCCGCCTCGAATCGTCGCTGGAGGGCGAGCGCCAGTCGGCCGGGCAGCGGATCGCGACACTCCAGGAGGCCGAGCAACGCCTGACCCGGGCGTTTGCCGCGCTGTCGGCCGACGCGCTGGATGCCAGCACGAAACGGCTCCTCGACCTGGCGGCAGCCCGGTTCGACACGCTCAGATCCGAGGCGGGCGGCGACCTCGAACGCCGGCAGGCGGAAATCACCGGCGCGATTGGTCCCGTGAAGGACACGCTCGCCAAGATCGAGCAGACCCTGGGCGAGGTCGAGCGCGTGCGCGGTGAGGACAAGGGCCGCCTCCTCGCGGAACTCGCGCAGGTGCAGGCGGCGCACCAGGGCCTGCAGGACGAGACGCGCCGGCTGGTGCGGGCGCTGCAGGTGCCCCACGTGCGCGGGCGCTGGGGCGAACTGCAACTGCAGCGGGTCGTCGAACTCGCGGGGATGGAAGAGTACTGCGACATCCGCCTGCAGCACACGATCCCGGGCGAGGCCGGTTCAGTCCGCCCCGACCTGATCGTGACGCTCCCCGGGGGCCGTACGGTGGTCGTGGATGCCAAGGCCCCGGTCACGGCCTATCTCGACGCGATGGCCACCGCGGACGACGCCGAACGCGAGGCCAGGCTCCGGGATCACGCGTCCCAGGTACGCGCCCACGTGACCGCGCTGGGCGCGAAGGCGTACTGGGACCGCCTGCCGTCCGCGCCGGACTTCGTCGTGCTGTTCCTGCCCGGGGAGTCGTTCTTCAGCGCGGCGGTCCAGCACGATCCCGGCCTGTTCGAATACGGCGTGAGCCAGCGCGTGTTCCTGGCGGGCCCTTTCACGCTGCTGGCCCTGCTGCGGACGGTCGCACACGGCTGGAACCAGGAGAAACTCGCTGACAACGCCCGGGCGATCAGCGATCTCGGCAAGGAGCTGTATGAGCGGCTGACGCACATGACGGAGCACTTCGCCGAGGTGCGGGGCCGACTGCAGGCCGCCGTCGACGCTTACAACCGGACGGTCGGTTCGCTGGAGAGCCGGGTGCTGCCGTCCGCCCGGCGGTTCCGCGATCTCGGCGTGGCCGCCGCCAGGGAGATCGGGACGCTGAGCCCCGTCGACCAGACGCCGCGGCGCCTGCAGGCGCCCGACATGGTGCCGCCTCCCGAGCAACTGACGCTCGACGCCGAACTGGTGGGCGGCGCGGCCGCGCCGCTTGAGCCCCGTGACGACGACTGATCCCCCGCAGGACACCATGGACACCTCCGCATGGGAACGGGCGATCGACCGCGTGGCCGGCGGCGCCGCAGACTGGCGGGCCCTGGATGCGGCCGGGAGGGCCGCCGTCGTGGCGGCGTGCCTCGAGCCGATCCTCCGCGCCGCCCCGGACTGGGTCGAGGCCGGCTGCCGCGCCAAAGGGATCGACCCGCGCGCCAACGCCGCCGGCGAGGAGTGGCTGGCCGGGCCGATGACCACGATACGCGGGTTCCGGCTGATGGCGGAGAGCCTGGCGTCGATCGAGCGGGATGCGCCCGTGGCGCTGGCGGCGGGGCCCGAGCACCGCCGGGCCGTCGCGCGCGTGTTCCCCGCGTCGGCGCTCGACCGCGCGTTGTACCGCGGCATCGAGGGCGAGATCTGGATCGAGCCGGGCTCGCCGCCCACCCGGGCGGCGCACTATCGCGCGGGCCGGGCGGGCGCGGCCGGCGTGGCCGTCGTGCTCGGCGCCGGCAACGTCTCGTCGATCGGGCCCCTGGACGCGCTGTACATGCTGGCGGCGCACGGCGACACGGTGGTGCTCAAGCTGAATCCGGTGAACGCGTACCTGCTGCCGGTGTTCGAACGCGCGTTCGAGCCGCTCCTCTCGCGGGGGGCCCTGGCCCTGGCCACGGGCGGGGCCGACGCCGGGGAGTGGCTCTGCCACCACCCGGCGGTCACGCGCGTGCACCTGACGGGCTCGCGGCACACCTACGACGCCATCATGTGGGGTGTCACCGATGCTGAGCGACACGAACGCCGGGCCAGCGGCCAGCCGCGGCTGACCAAGGCCGTGACGGCCGAACTCGGTTGTGTGACGCCGATCCTGGCCGTGCCCGGTCCGTGGTCCGAGGCGGATCTCGAGTTCCAGGCCCGGCAGGTGGCCGCCACCGTGACGCACAACGCCAGCTTCAACTGCGTGGCGGGCAAAGTGCTGGTGCTGGCGCGCGGCTGGCCGCAGCGGGAGGCCTTCCTGGCGCGCGTCGAGGCGGCGCTGGCCCGCAGCGCGCCGCGCCTGGCGTACTACCCGGGCGCCGGGCAACGGTACGCCCGCTTCCGCGACGCGTATGCGTCGGCCAGGCCCCTCGGTGGCTCCGGCACGGGCGTGGTGCCGTGGACGATCCTGCCCGACGTGCCGCCGACACCCGGCGAGTACGCGCTGAGCGAGGAGGCGTTCTGCGGCGTGCTGGCCACGGTCACGGTCGACGGGGCCGACGCGCCGGCGTTCCTGGCCTCGGCGGTGCCGTTCGTCAACGAGGCGGTGGCCGGCACCCTGTCGTGCATGCTGCTCGTCCATCCCGACACCGCCGACCGGCACGGCGACGTGCTGGCGCGCGCGGAGGCGGACCTGCGGTACGGCAGCGTGGCCGTGAACGTGTGGAGCGGCGTGGTGTTCGGGATCGGCACGACCACCTGGGGCGCCTACCCGGGCCACACGCCCGGGGACATCGGGTCGGGCGTGGGCGTGGTGCACAACACGCTGTTGTTCGATCACCCCGAGAAGTCCGTCGTGCGCGGGCCCTTCCGGATGTGGCCGACGCCGGTGTGGTTCTCGGATCACCGGACGCTGCGCCGGGTCGGGATGCTGATGACCGCGTTCGAGGCGGACCCGTCGTGGCTCAGGCTGCCGGCGATCGTGGCGGCGGGGGTGCGGGGCTGACGGCAGGCGTGCCGCGCCCGCGCCCACTGCGCAGGCGGCCGCCGCCGGAGCCGGCGCCCGTCACGAGCACGCGCGTGCCGTCGAGGTGCCACACGGGCGGTGCGACCTCAGCGCGGCGCCGGCGCCTGCACGGTGTCCCACTTCAGCTCGGACCCCCAGGTGCTATGGGGGATGGCGAAGATCACCAGCGTGGCAAGCGCCGCGACGATGATGGCCGTGCGCGCCTCGCGTCCGCCGCGCATCTGCCAGAGCGCGACGACCCAGGCCGCCGCGGCAAAGAGCGTCTTGTTGTCGGTGAGATCCCAGCCGAACGGGATCCCGGTCCACCAGTCCCCGAACGCGATCTCCTGCATCAGCGGGCCGAGGACGAAGCCGCCGATGGCCAGCAGGGCCGCGCACACGTACGCGTCGCGTCGGGCGAGGGGGGAGCGGCCCCACGCGCCGAGGCCGGCCGCGGTCGAGAAGAGCATCGAGAGGAACATCGCGATCACGTGCGGGATAAGGACGGCGGAGGGCACGTCGTTGCGGAAGCGCGTGATGGCCGGCCGCGCCGGGAAGACCGCCTCCTCGGCGCCGCGGTGGAGCTTGACCTGGTACTCGAGCTTGCCCGCCACCGGCTGGTGCGGCAGGGCAGCGTGCAGCGTGTCCCCCTCCCGGACCAGCGCCCGCACCTGCCACGGGTCGGCCGTGGGGTAACGGCGCCAGGCCACCTCGCCCGTGACGGCCGGGTTCGGCGCGGTGACCCTGACGGGTTGATCGCCGGCGCCGGGATGGGTACGGGCCAGCCGCAGGCGGATTTCTTCCCCGCCCAGCGTCACGGTGCCCCGTGCCGGATAGGTCGGGCCCGTCATCCGCTGAAAGACGGCGGAGGCCAGCGTGACGACGATCGCGACGGTCCAGAGCGCGCGCCGATTCTTCATACAACCTCGTGGTGCCACGGCCAGCCCCTGTCACGGCCGCGGAACCATCGATCATAGACCAGGCCGGGGCCCGGCGCGAAGCCTGCCGGGAGGCGGAAGATGGACTTGACACGGCCGTTTGCGGCCCGTCATAGTACTAGCTTCGTGGGCACGGCGATTTCCCCGACTTGATGGGCCGCGCCAGGCGGGTTCTCACGGACCTGACCACCAACTGTCTAAGTCGCGGCTGGCTCGCGACTTCACGCGAGCCTTTCGCTTTTCTGGGGGCGCCCGTCCCGGACCCGCGCCCCCGCACCTGGAGCGCGCATTCATGGAACAGCTGCCGTACACCGTTTCGTCGGAGTCCGTGTCCGAAGGACATCCGGACAAGGTCTGTGACTACATCGCGGACTCGGTCCTCGACGCCTACCTCGCCCAGGACACCGCGAGCCACGTGGCTTGCGAGGTCATGTGCAAGAACAACTTCGTGATTCTCGGCGGGGAGATCACGTCGCGGGGCAAGGTGAACTACGAGGACCTCGTGCGCCAGGCCGTGCGCGAGATCGGGTACGTGGACGACAGCGAGCCGTTCAGCGCCGACACGCTGCACCTCTTCATCGGCATCAGCCGGCAGTCCGGGGAGATCGACCAGGGCGTGACCGCGACCCGCAACGCCGAGGGCGAACAGGGGGCCGGCGATCAGGGCATGATGTACGGCTACGCCACTGACGAGACACCGGAACTGATGCCGTTGCCGGTGTTGCTGGCGCACAAGCTGACGCGCGGCCTGACCGAGGACCGCAAGGCCGGCGCGGTGTCGTGGCTGCGTCCCGACGCCAAGTCGCAGGTGTCGGTGGTCTATGAAGGCGACCGGCCCGTGCGCGTGTCCCACGTGCTCGTGTCCACGCAGCACACGCCCGCCATCGAGCAGGCCGGCATCCGGGAGTACGTGGCGACGACCCTGGCGCCGCGCGTCCTGGGCTCCTGGTTCAACGCGGACGTCAAGGTGCTGGTGAACCCGACCGGGAGCTTCACGCACGGCGGGCCGTCGGCCGATTGCGGCGTCACCGGCCGCAAGATCATCGTCGACACCTACGGCGGCGTGGGGCGGCACGGCGGCGGCGCGTTCAGCGGCAAGGACCCGTCGAAGGTGGACCGCACGGGCGCCTACTTCTGCCGCCACGTCGCGCGCGAGGTCGTGAAGGCCGGGCTGGCGAAGAAGGCCGAGATCCAGGTGGCCTACGCCATCGGCATGGCCCAGCCGATCTCCGTCAAGGTCGACACGTTCGGCACGGGCAACGAGAAGGCGGCCGTCGATCTAGTCCGCTCGTTCGACTTCCGGCCGGCGGCCATCATCGAGCGGCTCGGCCTGCTTCGGCCGTTCTATCGCCAGACTACCAACTACGGACATTTCGGCAAACCCGAACTGCCCTGGGAAGTGTAGGACCCGCCTCGGACGCATCTCGAACGCGTCGTCACGGACGTACGCCAGCCGGCCTGCGCTGCGGGCCGGCTGGGGGCGTTCAAACGGCAGAATTCTCATCGTCCTGACCTCGCTGGCGCGCCGGCCCGGGAGAGGGCGGCGCCTGCGCGATCAGGGCTTTCAAGAACGGCGCCAGGTGCGCGCCGCGGCGTTCGGGCCGGATTCGGCGTGTGTCGTGGCGGGCCCGTGTGCGCAGCCGTGCGCAGCCGCGCGCAGCCGTGCGGACGCGCACGGAGGTGTGCGCACGCCGCACGCTGCCGGTCAGCCCTCGACGCGCCGGTCGAGCCCCGACCACAAGCCCACCACAGCCTCGCGCACGGCGGCGGTCAGGCGTGCGTAGCGGTCGGCGGCTGCGGCGCCCGCCGCGCCGAGCATGTCGGCCGAGACCGGCGCCCCGAAGCAGAACCGGGCCCGCGTGCCCCGGAAGGGCAGCAGGCGGGAGAGCCGGAAGGCCGCGCCGCGGGGCCAGATTTCGAACACCCCGTGAATCGCCACGGGCACGATGGGCACGCCGAGGTGCGTGGCCAGGATCGAGGCGCCCTTCTTGAACGTCTTCACCGTGCCGTCGGGCGAGCGTTCGCCTTCGGGGAACAGCACCAGCACCCGCCCGTGGCGCAGCCCGAAGGCCCCGGCCTGCATGGCCCGGACCAGGTTCGCGTCCGGGTCCACCGGCACCACGTTGATCAGCCTGGCGATGCGGCGCATCGCGGGCGTGGCGAAGTACTCGGAGGCGCCGACGAAGAACAGCTTCCGGAAGGTCCGGTAGGGCAGGGTGCCGACCAGCAGGAAGGCATCCAGGTAGCTCTGGTGGTTCGGGCTGATCAGGAAGGGCCCGTCGGCGGGCACGTTGGCCTGGCCGCTCACCCGCAGGCCCCAGACCAGCCGGGCGAGCAGGTGCCAGGTCTTGACGACGACGAAGGCGAACGGCGTGTAGAGCGGCTTCGGCCTCAGCAGCGCCCGCAAATCGGGGTCGTCGGGGTCCGTGGCCAGCAGCGAGGCCCACGGGTCGGCGGCCGGCGCGGCGCCGGCCTCGCGGCCGGCCCCGTCCCCGGGCCTGACGGCCTCGACCAGGTCGCGCACGGTGTAGATCTGCTGGGCCCGTGGCTCCGGGACGTCGACGCCGCAGGCCAGCGACAGGCTGGCGAGCAGTTCCACGCGCTCCATCGAGTCGAGGCCGAGGTCGAGTTCGAGGTTGGCTCCCGGCGTCACGCGGACTCCGGGCTTGGCGGCCTGGCCGATGATCTCGAGCATGCGCGCCGCATGGGCGTCCGAGGCCCAGACCTGGTCGTCGTCCGACCAGGCCGGCTCGGCTGCGGCCTCGGTGTGGGCGGCCCGGGCGTCGTACGCCTGACGGATGGCGTGGCGCTTGAGCTTGCGCGTGGTCGTGCGCGGCAGTTCGTCCTGCCAGATGTCGAAGCTCAGGACGCGCTTGTGGTTGGGCAACTGCAGCGACAGCCCTTCGATATCGAACCGGATGACCTCCCGCATGTTGACGACACGGCGCTCGCGCATCACGTCGAGATCCGGCACCACCACCGCGTGCAGGCGCTCGGCGCTCGGTTCATCCGGCCGGGCGATGCCCATCACGCAGATCTCCTTCACGAACGGGCTCTGGAGGTAGACGGCCTCGATCTCCTCGGGGTAGATGTTCTTGCCCGAGGCGAGCACGATGACGTCCTTCTTGCGGCCGGTGATGTGGAGGCGGCCGTGCCGGTCGAGGTACCCGAGGTCGCCCGTGTGCAGCCAGCCGTCTCGCAGGGCTTCGGCGGTGGCGTCGGGCCGGTTGTAGTATCCCGCCATCACGATGGGGCCCTTGATCAGCACCTCGCCGTCGCGATGCTCCTTCGCGCCCGGCACCGCGTCCTCCTCGAGGACACGGACCTCGACGCCGTCGAAGGGCTGTCCCACCGATTCGATGTGCGGATCGCCCGGGCGGGTGGCCGTGCCGGCGCCGGCGCACTCGGTCAGGCCGTACGCCTGGATGATGTTGAACCCCATGTCGAACAGGTCGCGGCCGATGCGCGGGTCGAAGCGCGAGCCCCCCGTGACGAGGATGCGCATCGATCGCCCCACCGCAGCGTGCACGCGCCCGAAGAGCAGCCGGCCGGCATTCAGCCGGAGCCACCGGCGGGCGAGGCCGTTGAGGCGCAGCAGGGCCCGGAAGCTGACGCGGGCCGGCCACGGCGCGGCGGCCATCCGTTCCATGACCCGCTGGTGGATGAGGTAGTAGAACTGCGGCACGACACAGAAGGCGGTGATGCCGCGGTCGGCCAGCACGCGGACCATCTCGGCGCTGGTCACGCTTTCCATGAAGACGATCCGCGCGCCAACCGTGAGCGGGATGAGCAGGTTCGCGACCTGCGCCAGGGCGTGGAACAGCGGCAGCACGCCCAGGATGCGGTCGTGGGCGTCGATCGTGACAATCGAGAACGCGGCCGCCCGCTCGGCCAGCAGGTTGCCGTGCGTCAGCATGACGCCTTTCGGGTCGCTCGTGGTGCCGGAGGTGTAGAGGATGACCGCGGTGTCGGCGGGGCCGGCCGGCGACGGCAGCGCGGGAGGGGCGGATGCCGCATGTTCGGCGTCGAACGCGACCGTGCCAGGGCCGTCGTCCGGGCCGGCGAGGAGCACCAGCAGGGCCGGCGACGGCAGGTCGCGCAACGCGGTCTCTGCCACGGCGCGGTACTTGGGGCCGGCGAAGATCACCGCCGCGCCGCAGTCGGACAGGATGGTCCGCACCTGGTGCGCCCGGTACGCCGTATCCAGGGGAACGGCGACCGCGCCGATACCGAGGGCACCCAGATAGGCGGCGCACCAGCGGGCGTCGTTGTCGGCCAGGATCGCGCAGCGCGCGCCCGGGCCGACGCCGTGGGCGGAGAGCAGGCCGCCCATCCGGCGAGCCATCGCGTCGAGGTCCGCGTAGGAGGTCGTCTCGGCGTGGCCGCGCCGCTGGAGTTCCACGGCCGCCTGGGTCGCGTAGCGGGCTGCCGCCTCGGCAAAGAGGTCGTAAACGTTCTTCATGGGGCCGCCCATTATGATAGCAGGCCCGGGCCCCAGGGATCCGCCTCCGGGGCGGCCACGCGGGTGGCGGGCGGCCAGGGGGCGGTCAGCGGCGGGCGGTCCAGTCGGTGTCCAGGATGGACCACAGCACGTCGTCGTGGTACTCGCCGCCCAGCAGGAACGAGCGGCGCAGGTGCCCCTCTTCGGTGGCTCCCAACCGGCGCAGGACCGCGTTGGCGCGGGCGTTGGCCGCCATGGCCCGCGCTTCGAGCCGCCGCACGCCGACCGTGCCGAAGGCGAAGTCGAGCAGCGGGCGGGCGCTGTGTTCGAACAGGCCCGTGCCCCAGTACGGGCGGCCGATGACGAACCCCCATTCGGCGGTGCGGAACGGCGGCTCCAGTTCGTGGAGCTGGAGGATGCCCACCGCGCCCGGCGCGCCGTCGGGAACGACGCCGAAGCACAGGATGGTGCCGGACTCGCGCTGCTTGCGGGCCCACGCGATGAAGCGCTCGAATTCGCCCTGTCCCGATGGCGGCGGCGGGATGTAGCGGGCTACGTCGGCATCGTTCAGGAGCGTGGCGAGCGACGCCGCGTCGGCGGCCACCAGTTCGCGCAGGGTGACGCCCGGCCCCCGGAGTTCGGGGAGGGCCAGTCGCCATGGCGCCGGCGCGGGCCGACTCAGGGCGGGTTGCGCCTCCGGCTCCTGGACCGGCGGCACCTCGAATGCGACAGCGGGCCCGGGCGTACCGGGGTGCCAGTCATCGGCGATGATGGACCACAGCACCTGGTCGGTCCGGATGGTATCGTTCGCGAACGACTGCCGCAGGATCCCCTCCGGCACGGCGCCGAGTTTCTGGAGCACGCCGTTACCCCGGCCGTTGCTCACCGAGGCCCGCGCTTCGAGGCGGTGCACCCGCATCACGCGGAAGGCGAAGTCGAGGACCATCCGGGCGGCGGCCATGAAGATGCCGGTGCCCCAGTACTGCTCCGAGAGCGCAAACCCCCATTCAGCCGTGCCGAAGCCGGCTTCGATCTCGCGCACCTGCAGGAGGCCGACGGCCTCGTCGGTCCCGGCCGGCACGATCGCATAGCAGACGTGGCGGCCCATCTGCCGCTCGTTCTGCACCCAGAGGATGAACCGCTCGAACCCATCTGCTGACGGCGGCGGTGTGGAGATGAACCGCATTACCGGCGCCGTCGTCAGCCGGGTGTGCAGGCTGGGCGCGTCGGCGATGCGCGGTTCACGCAGGATGACCGTGCTCGTCCGGAGCACCGGCAGGCCCTGCCGCCAGTCGAATGCCACGTGGGATCCTTCCATGACTGGGGAGCCAGCTTACCAGAGACGCCCGCCGCGCGGGCAACCGATCCGCATGATATGCGACGGGCGGAGGCCCGGCCTCCGCCCGCGCTTGCCACCCTGGCGAAGCCGAAATCTACTTCTTGCCGTCGGTGAGCACGTTGTTGGCCCCGATCGGCACGTCGGCCATGTTGCCCCAGACGATGTTCTCGCCCCAGACGATGTTGTTGCCCCAGACGATGTTCTCGCCCCAGACGATGTTCTCGCCCCAGACGATGTTCTCACCCCAGACGATGTTCTCACCCCAGACGATGTTCTCGCCCCAGACGATGTTCTGCGCCCAGGCTTCCGAGTTGAGGAGAATCGACTCGCCCCAGACGATGTTCTCGCCCCAGACGATGTTCTGGCCCCAGGCGAGCGCTTCGCCGATCGGCGACACGGTCAGCGGGGCGACGCCCGTGATCCACTGCTGACCCACCGGGACCGTCGTGTCGACGGCGGCGGCCAGCGCCATGGCGCCCGTCGGGTTGATCCCGCCCACGCCCTGCTCCAGCGCGTCCCACGGGGTGCCATCCGCCTGGAGGAGCAGGACGGCCGAATACATCATGATCGCCTTGACGGCGTTCGGCGTGATCACCTCACCCGGGTGCGCCGTGCGGAAGGCATCGATGACCAGCGCCACGGCGCCGCTCACCACGCCGGCGGCCATGCTGGTGCCGCACAGGCGGATGTACCGGCTGCCCTGGTGGAGACTCGGGTACTTGGTGTAGAGGGTGCCGTCGAGCGAGGCCAGGGCCGGCAGGCGATGGCCGGGCGCCGAGAGGTCGGGCTTGGCGAACGCGTCATACCACGTCGGGCCGCGCGAGGAGTACGGCGCCATCTCGTCGTCGCCGCGGGTCAGCGAGTCGTTGGTCATGATGGCGCCGACCGCGATGGCCGACGGCGCATTGGCGGGCGAGATGATGCCCGCGTACCCCGCGCCGCCCTCGCCGACGCCGGCGTTGCGCACGCCGTAGTTGCCGGCCGAGATGACCACGACGATGCCAGCCCGCACGCAGCGTTCAACCGCCTGCACGAGAGGATCGGTGGCCGCGGACTCGAAGATCGGGTGGCCCAGCGACATGTTCAGCACGTCGATGCCCAGGGTCTCCTTGTTGGCCAGGGCGAACTCGAGCGCATCGAGCACGGCGCTCGCCGAGCCTTCGCCGCCGTTGCCCAGGACCTTGAGGCCGATCAGGCGCACGCCCGGCGCCACGCCTCGGGTGGCAGGGTCCTCCGTGCCCGACCCGGCAATCAGGCCGGCGATGTGCGTGCCGTGCCCGTGGGGGTCGAAGGGCTCGACGGCCTGCCCGCCCATCGTGAAGTCGTAGAAGGCCTGGATGCGGCCCGCCAGCTCCGGCGAGTTGGCGATGCCCGTGTCCAGAATCGCCACGCCCACCCCGGCCCCGTTCCGGTCCTCGTTCATGAGGCCCAGGGCCCCGCGCAGGGAATAGGGCAGCGGGTCGGTCAGGTCCTCCTCGATGAAGCTCCCGCCGATGACCGGCACGTCGAGCGACATGGACGCGACGGCCGCGTGCTTCGACAGCTGGCGCAGCAGCTTGGGCGACACCTCGGCCAGCAGCGCTTCGTTGAGCTCGTACTCCTTCCGGAACTTCGCGCCGCTCTTCTTGAGCAGGTTCTTCAGATCGCGCCGCATCCCGGGCTGCGCGCGCAGGATGACGCGCTGCGACTTGGTGGACGCCTTGCGCAGGGCCTTCTGCAGGGCGCCATCCATCTTGGTGTGGGTCTCGGTGCCGACGGCGCCGACGTTGACGGCCAGCACCAGGCAAGCGGTCCACACGATGCGCCAGAACACCCTCATGAGCGATCGCGGCGCGGGGTTGCAGGTCATCTCAGCCTCTTTCTCGGCGACATCCGACCGGGGACACGGACCGGGGGATCGCCGACGCTCTGTGTGTAGCAAGGGGCGCACCAGCACGGCCCGGGTTTCGAGAAGAGAGATTCAGGCCCAAAAACAGCCGATCGCCGCGGCAGACCGCGCGGCGGCAGACCGGGCGTGTCAGGGTTCGTGACTCGGAGCTGGACAGGTGTCCTGGAGTAGGGCAGGAGAGAGGCTGTCACGGCCGGTCGAAGAGGGCGGCGCCCATGCCTGGCGACCGCCGTACAGACGTGTGGCGCGGGCGGTCCCGGCATCATGCCGAACGCCGCCCGCGCCACGCGCGGACTGCCGCTTTACCGCCGCCGCGTCAGGGCTGGTCGTCCTGGTCGCCGCGGATCACGGTGTCACCCCAGACGATCCGGGCGCGCTCGTCGAAGACCTGAAGATAGCCGTCTCCCCACACGATGCGGCTGAGATCGCCCCACACCGCGTCGTTCAGGTCTCCCCACACGATGCGCCGGCTCTCATCCCAGACCAGCTCGGAGAGGTCGCCCCAGACGATGCGTCTGGCGTCCGCCCAGAGCCGCGACGAGGTGGCCGGCCAGGCTGGCCGCGTGCCCGGGGTCCAGTCGACCGCCAGCGGGTCTTCGAGCACGACGAGGGTCTGGGCGCCAGCGGTGGTTGATTGCAGGAGGCCGGATACGGGTTCGAACCAGGCGAGCCCGTCGGCGAAGACCGGCTCGCCGGCAATCAAGGTGGCCGGCAGCCCGTCGCCGGGACGGCTGAGCAGGAGGTGCGCGGCGAGCACGTTCAGGCTGCCGGCCCCCGCGTCGATGGCCCCGGCGCCGGGGACGGCGCTGGCGCTCAACTGCAGCGCGAGGCGGACGCGTTCCGGATCCAGCTGCGGGTGTGCCTGCAGCAGCAGCGCCACCGCGCCGCTCGCGACGCCGGTGGCCATGCTGCTGCCCGAGAGTTCGAGGTAGCTGGCGGCACCGGTGCCACCGCGGATGAGATCCGGATAATTCCGCGACAAGTACGAGCCCGCTGCCGCCAGCGACACGATCCGATTGCCGGGCGCCACGAGATCCGGTTTCACCAGCAGGTCAATGGGCGTCGGGCCTCGCGAGCTGTAGGTGGCCATCACGTCGTCGGAACGAACGGGTGTCCGGCGGGTGTTGAGGGCGCCCACCGTCAGCGCGTACGGCGAGTTGCCCGGCGACGAGATAGCACCCACGATGGGCGTGCCGTCGTCTGCCACGCCATTGTTGCCCGCCGAAGCGACCACGACGATCCCGGCGAGGAAGGCCCGCGCCACGGCGTGGCACAGGGGATCATCGAGGTACGACTCGAACACCGGGTGCCCGAGCGACAGGTTGATCACGCGGATCTTGAAACGCTCGCGGTTCTCGACGGCCCAGTCGAGCGCCGCGATGACGTCGCTCGTATACCCCGCTCCATCGTCCTGGAGGACGCGGAGGCTCAGCAGGCTGGCCCCGGGAGCCATGCCCGAGGTCCAGGCGGGCACGCCGGTCTTGCCGGGGACGGCGAGTCCCGTGACGGCGCCGGCCACGTGCGTGCCGTGCCCGTACTTGTCCTCGCCCCCTCCGCTGCGCAGCGCGAAATCGACGCTTGCGAGCACACGTTTCTTCAGGTCCGGGTGCCGACCGACGCCGGAGTCCACCACGGCAACGACGATGCCCCGGCCGTCGGCCCCGGGCAGCCCGTCGACGCCGGTCCAGACCTGGCCGGCGCCGGTGGCGACGATGGAGGTCGCCATGGCGCTGCCGACCGGCGTATCGAGCGCCAGGTGATCGATGGCCGCATCGCGCCGGACGCGGCGGATGTCGTTCGCCGTCAGGTCGTAGACGGAGGTGTACCGCTGGGCCTTGACGGCGGTCAGGCGGTGCTTCGCCTTCAGGCGGTTGCGGGTGGTGGCGCCCCCGTCGATGACGACGCGCGCGGTGCCGTCGGGGTTGCCGTCGAGCCAGGCCTGCAGGTCGCGGGAGACCCGGGCCTGGTGGCCCTGCGCCGGGGCCGACTCCGCGCCGCCGAGGACGCAGACAAACGCCAGCGTGCCGCCGACGAGCCATCGCAGTGTCACTGATCCTCCTCGGGCGCTCCGCACCCGGATCCTCGGCAATCGAGAGCAGGTCCCGTGCCAGCGCGGAGGCGGCCGTATCAGGCCGGAAACAGCCCGCGGTCTTCGGGGACTGCCCGGCGCCGCGCGTCACCTCGAGACAGCGTGCCGCGAGATGAGGCACGCGCGCCGATCACCAGAGCGGAGTTTCCGCCAGCTTGCCGCGGCCGGCCTTGCGGGCGGCCTTGTCCTGGTACATCCGCCGGTCGGCGCTGGCGATGAGTTCGTCGGCGCTGTGGCCGTCCTCGGGATAGGTGGCGGCGCCCACGCTGATGGCCAGAGGCACGAGCCGGCCGGGGAAGGCCTCGAACATGTGCCCGCCCACCGCCTCCTGGATCTCGCGGCGACGGCGCTCGGCCTGCACCCGGTCGCAGTCGCCGAGGATGATCACGAACTCGTCTCCGGCGTAGCGGGCGCAGACGTCGTATTCGCGCAGGCTCAGCCGCATCGTCTGCGCCACCTCGCGCAGGGCGCGATCGCCGGCCTGGTGCCCGAACTCGTCGTTGATCTCCTTGAACTTGTCCATGTCGAGCAGCAGCACGGACACGTGACCGGCGTGGCGCTGCGCGCGGGCCACTTCCTGGCCGAACTGACGCTCCATGAAGCGGCGGTTCGGCAGGCCCGTCAGGACGTCGGTGAGGGACTGTTCCTGGGCACGCTCGAAGACGACGGCGTTGGCGATGACCGGGCCCGCCTGCGCCGCAATCCGGCTGACGAGCCGGCGGTGATCCGCCGTGTAGGCGCCGTGGGCGGCGTGATAGAAGACGAGGGCGCCGATGGCGCGCTGGTTCAGGTGCAGGCCCGCCACCAGCACGGACTGCAGGCGCACGGTGCCGGTGGCGGTGCCCCGGGGCGGGACCGCCGCCGGCAGCGCGCGTTCCAGCCCGTCGAGCGTGGCGGCCGTCAGCATCCGGATGGCGTCGTGGCCCTGGCCGGTGGCGTGCTGGCAGAGATAGAGCTCGGATTCCTCGTCGTAGAGGAACAGCGCGGAGGCCGTCGAGGGCACCAGGCTGACCAGGCGTGACGACACCAGGGCCAGCACGTCCGAGATCCGCAGGGAGGCGCTGAGGGCCTGCGCCAGTTCGTGCAGGATGTGTTCCTCGCGGTGGGCGACGGCGATGTCGTCCAGCACGCTGGCCGCCTCCGGCGCCACGGCGGCCCTGGCCGGGGCATCGCTCGACACCGTCTCGTCGCCGCCGTGCAGCTGCGCCTCGAGGCGCGGCAGGACCTCGACGAACTTCTCGACCAGCGTGGGGTCGAGCGCCGACCCGCCGTTCTCGCGCAGCGTGGCGATGGCCTCGGCGTAGGTCCGCGCGGGCCGGTAGGGCCGCTCCGACAGCATGGCCGTGAAGCAGTCCACCAGGGCCAGAATCCGCGCGCCCATGGGGATGTCCTCGCCGCGCAGCCCGCCCGGGTAGCCGCGCCCGTCCCACCGCTCGTGGTGCGCGAGCACCAGGTCGGCCACGGGGTACGGGAAGGGGACCGTGCGCAGGATTTCGGCGCCGACGCGCGAGTGCGTCTTGAGCCGCTCGAACTCGGCGTGGGAGAGCGGACCGGTCTTGGACAGGATGTGCTCCGGCACAGCCAGGTTGCCGATGTCGTGCAGCAGGGCGGCGGTGCGGATGCCCCGCACCTCGGGCTCGCTGATCCCGAGGGCACGGGCCAGCCCCTCGGCGTAGACCTGCATCCGCCGGAGGTGATCGTGCGACGTGCGGTCCTTGGCCTCGATGGCCAGCGCGAGCGACTCGATGACGGCCAGCTGCAGGTCCGACATCTCGCGCACCTGGCGCTGCTCCTCGACCAGCCGCTCGGAGTACGCGCGGTAGCTCCGGTAGGTGATGTAGGCTGGCAGCGCCAGGATCAACATCAGGATCGCGCCGCCCTGCGCGGTGACGAGGATGGCCAGGTGTGCCACGAGCGCGCCCATGTAGTAGGTCGGGCTGCTCCAGAGGAAGTTCCGCTTCCAGACCGTCACCAGGTTCTGCGCCGAGGTCAGCGAGATGGCGGCGGCGACCAGCAGGCTGTTCAGCAGGAAGTACACCGTGGCCGCCAGGGCCGTGGCGCCCACGTTCGCGATGAGGGGGGCGTCCTGGCTGCCGCCCGCCAGGCGGAACGTCTGGCCCGCGCAGGCGACGGTGACACCGAGCGCCGCGATGCTGAACACCGTCTGGTGCCAGGGGTTGCGCTCGCGCATCTTGAAGGTGCACTGGCTCCACGCGCTCGCCATGCCGATCGGGATCGTCCCGGCGGGGCCGAGGGTGATGACGGCGGCGAAGTTGAGCACGTAGGACAGTGACAGGGTGGAGCCGCCCTGGGTGAGCGGCAGCGCGACCTTGACGGCCGACGTCGCGCTCGAGGCGACGAGCAGGGCCAGGAAGAGCCAGATGTGATCGACGGGCGGATGGGCCACGGCGTACGCGCCGACCGCTGCGCCGGCGGTCACGAGTGCCACCAGGTACACCTGCATGCGGACCGGGAGGCCGCGGAAGCCGCGCGGAGTCCGGCGGTCGGCCTGGGCAATGGCGGGGGCGGTCACGATCGTCATGACACGCCTCCCTGCGGAACCGGGCGGTCGCCCGGGACGAGATGGGTCTCGGCCGTGACCGACGCGTCGAGGCGCCGGTGCGAGATCTCGAGCAGGTCGCGCAGCGAGGTGCCGTCGTACGGGCTGCAGGCGAAGCCCACGTGGATGGCGTCGGTGAGCCGTGCGCTGCCGGGCATGGCCGCGAACGTCTCGGCGAGCCGACCCGTGATGATCTGCCCCGCTGACGCATCGCAGTCCGGCATGAGCACGATGAGCTCATCGGGCTGGACGCGGAAGATCAGGTCCGCGACACGGGTGGCCGTATTGACCGCCACGGCGGCGTGGGTGATCGCCTCCGGGCCGTCCACGCTGCGCAGGTGGAGCACGCCGAGCGAGCGGCCACCCAGCGTGTTCCAGAACCCGTCGCGCCGGAGGAGCACGTCGAGGCTGCGCTCGGCGCCCTGGGACGCAGCCGGGGCCGCATCCGCGTCGGGTTGCCGGGCGAGGGCGGTGCTCACGGCGTCGGTGATGGCCGCCGCCAGCAGTTCCACCGTCCGCGCCTGCACCTCGGTGAAGGCGCCCGGCTGCGTGGCGAAGAACACCAGGGCGCCAAAGACAGCCCGGTTGCCGTTGAGCGGCACGGCCATCGTGCTGCGGTACCGGGGATTGAGCCCGTCGAACCGCTCGGCGACGTCGAGGGCGGGGTCGGCATTGACGACCGGCTGCCGGTTGGCCGCGGCCCAGCCGCTGATGCCGTAGCCCATCGGGACCGCCAGGCCGTCGATGAGCCGTTCCCCGAA
This sequence comes from uncultured Vicinamibacterales bacterium, assembly GCA_964396055.1. GTDB lineage: Bacteria > Acidobacteriota > Vicinamibacteria > Vicinamibacterales > JAKQTR01 > CAYJPV01. Next base: position 29,127 of record CAYNDV010000034.1, read on the forward strand.
GCCGGAGGCGTGGACGACACGCAGTTCCTCGGCCTGCTCGTCGCGGACGAGCACGGCAATGAGGCCGGCAGGCACCAGGCGGCGGAGATGCCGCTCGATGACGTCGCACGTCTCGCTCAACGAGGCCTCGCGGCCCGTGCGCGCCAGCCGGTCGCAGAGCTGGAGCAGGGTGTCGGTGGCATGGATGCGCACGTCGACCGGCAGGGGGGCGTCTGCCTGTCCTTCATGATTGCGCATGTCGCGGGCGGCGCGCGCAAAGCGGTCCAGCACCTCCGGCAGCGGCTCGTCGACGCTCTCGGCCTCGATGTCGGCCCGGATGGCCTCGAAGGCGTCGACCACCGCCGGGTCGTACATCGTGCCCCGGCGTTCCTTGACGATCTCGAGCGCCTGCTCCGGCGAGAGGGCCCGGCGGTACGGGCGGTGCGAGCGCAGGGCGTCGTAGCAGTCGACCACCGACAGCACCCGCGCCCCGATCGGGATCGCGTCGCCGGTGAGACCATCGGGGTATCCCGTGCCGTCCCAGTTCTCATGGTGGTGCCTGACGATGGGCACCACCGGATACGGGAAGCCGACGGCCGAGAGCATGTCCGCGCCGAGGGGCGCGTGCAGTTTCATCCGCTCGTACTCGGCCTCGGTGAGCTTGCCGGGCTTGTTGAGAATGTGCTCGGGCACGGCCAGCTTGCCCATGTCGTGCAGCAGGGCCGCCGCCTCGATGGCCTTGAGCTCACTGGGGTCCTTCACGCCGAGTGCCCGGGCCAGGCGCAGGGCGAAGGTCTGGACCCGCCGGATGTGCCCGTGGGTCACCTGGTCCTTGGCGTCGACGGCCATGGCCAGTGTCTCGACCACCTTCAGGTAGAGGCGGTTGACCTCGGCCAGGTGCACGTTCTCGTCCTCGAGGCGACCCATCGACGACTTGAACGTGAAGTACGAGACCAGAATGAGCGGCGCGATGGCGAGCAGGCCGCCCAGGGTCATCGTCCGGGTGTTGACCGCCAGCAGCACGGCAATCGACGCGCCGCCGAAGTAGTTCAGCGACACCCAGAGGAAGTACTTGCGCCACAGGGCCAGGGGCGAGCTGCCGGCCTCCGTGGCCATGGCCAGCGCGTTGAGCGCGCTGTTGATCAGGAAGTAGGTGGCGCTGAGCAGCAGGGCCGGCAGGCCCACCTCGGTGAGTGTCACCGCCTCGGCGGCGCCGTGGAGCGGGGGCACGCCGGCCAGGTAATACGCCTGGGAGGCCAGCCACATCGAGACGACAGGCTCGGCGAAGTTGAAGGCGACGTGCCGGAATTCACGGCGCCGGCGGACCAGCGACACCGCGAGCCCGTCGAGGGCCACCGTGAGCACCGCCGGGGCCCAGCCGAAGAGCAGGACGAGCGCGAAGAGGAACGTCTCGGAGATCGACAGCGTGGCGTTGAGCGCGGGCACCTTCACGGCGAACGCACCGCTGACCAGGGTCAGCACGGCCAGGAGAATCCACTGGTTCGCGACGGGCGCTGCGTCGAGCGTCCGGACGGCGTCCGCCAGCCCGGCGAGGCCGGCCAGGAACACCACCGCCACGAACCCGTGGTGCACCCGCTGCTGCCAGCGGGCGTCGAGTGTCATGACCGCATCTCCTGCACGAGCGCGTACTCGGCGATCTTGCGGTAGAGCGTTTCGCGGCTGATGTCCAGCACCTGGGCCGCGCGTTTCTTGTTCCAGGACACCGCACCGAGGACGCGGCGGATGTGATCTTTCTCGACGTCGCGCAGGGGCACGAGCACGGCGGCCTCGGGCCGAGGCGCCGTCAGGGTCGGGTGGAGGAACTGCAGGTCCTTCGGCCGCACGACGCCGTCCTGCCCTGACAGCGCGGCGCGCGAGACCGTGGTTTCCAGTTCACGGATGTTGCCCGGCCACGGGTAGCCCATGAGCAGGTCGATGGCCTCGGGCGAGAAGCGCCGGGCGTCGAGCGGCAGGCCGTGCGCCGCGCAGTACCGCGCCAGGAACCGCTCGGCCAGCACCGGGATGTCGACGGGCCGCTCGCGCAGGGCCGGGAGCCGGATCGTGAACGCGTTGATCCGGTAGTAGAGGTCCTCGCGAAACGCGTTGTCGGCGACCAGGGATTCGAGCGGCCGGTTGGTGGCGCAGATCAGGCGGAAGTCGACCTCGATGCCCTGGCGGCCTCCGAGGCGCTCGACCCGCCGTTCCTCGACCACGCGCAGCAGCTTCGCCTGAGCCAGCGGCGAGAGGTCACCCACCTCGTCGAGGAACAGCGTGCCCTGGTTGGCGAGTTCGATCCGGCCCGGCTTGCGCTCGTAGGCACCGGTGAAGGCGCCGCGTTCGTACCCGAAGACCTCGGACTCGAACAGCGTGTCCGGCAGCGCGGCGCAGTTCACGGCCTGGAAGGTCTCGTGCATCCGGCTGCTCAACTCGTGGATGATGCGGGCCACCACCTCCTTGCCGGAGCCCGTCGGGCCGAGGACCAGCACCGAGAGGTCGGTCTTGGCGACGGTGCGGATCGACTCGAAGACGAGCATCATCTTCTCGTCGCGCCCCATCATGTCGCGGAAGCGCTGGACCGTGGGCGATCGCTCTTCGACCGTCTCGCCGGGGCGGTCGGCCAGAAAGTCCGTGAGCTGCTTCGCCAGCTCGGCGTCGGAGGGCTGGGCGGCCTGGTACCGAATCGGCGAACCCGGCAGGGCCCGCATCACGCCCGAGTGGACCAGCTCGCGCAGGCAGTTGTCCACGTCGGCGCGGATCCGGCCGAAGGTCTGCATCAGCGTTTCGATCTCGAAGGCCTGCTGCGGCTGGGAGGCCGTGTAGCGCAGGATGCCGGCACGCAACGGCGACTGCACCAGCGTCCGGAACCGCGTGCGGGCCTGGGCCGACACCCGACCGCTGTCGATGAGGGCGACCGGTCCGGGCGCTGTCGGGTTCGTGGATCGATTCAGCATGGCGACACTTCCTCTGGCGCGGACGTCCTGTCCGATGGCCGTCTCGTTTCCTGCCAGTCGGATCTCAAGAGTCGTGCCAGCCGTCTCAGAGTGGGACACGGCGCGCAATTTCGTGCGTAATCGCGAGACACGTGTCCGGCGGCGTGCCCCGTAGCCCCCCTGCGGGAGGCCAGAAATCGGGCTCGAGCCACAGAAAATGTCAGATCACGAGACACTCGGCGGGCTGGGCGTGTCTCGTTCCGGTACGGTGTGCGCCAGGTGTGCGGGTCGACGGCGGTTGTGCGCGTCCCGGCCGCGCTGTGCGGCCTCGCACAGTGTCACAGAAGTGGGCACGGGGCTACGGGAGCACCGCCCGGCCGACGAGTTGGCCCGCTCCGGTGACCACGTCCAGGCGGAGGCGGGCGCGCGCGCCGGCCGGCAGCCCCAGCGAGGTCCAGAGACGAAACCCGGCCGTGCGGCCCCCCACGAGGTCGTGCGGGGCTGACTCGCCCACCCGCACGCCGCCCCGATACCACTGCAGCGCCACACGGTCCTTCAAGCCGGCGGGTGCCTCGACGGCGGCCACGGCAAAGACGCGCGACGGGCCGGCGGGCACGGCCGTGACGACACCGGTGATGCGCAGGGACGCCCGGTCGAGGCCCAGACCGAACTGCGCGTCCCGGAGGCGGAGCGGCGCCGGCGGGACCAGCGGGCGGGCGGTCTCACTCAGCAGGAAGACGGCCACGCTGCCAGCGGCCACGATGGCCCACGTGGTTGGCCGCCGCCATTCGCCGGCGCGCAGGGCGATCGTCACGAGGCCGAGGACGGCGGCGGCCGTCGCGAAGCGCAGCGCGACGTGGTTCGCCACCGCGAACAACACCGGCAGCGCGACGTTGACGAGGGCGAAGGCGTTGAATGCGAAGAAGGCCGCGGCCAGCCACCGGCGGGCGGTCAGCACCCGGTCGTACACGAGGTCGATGGTGGACAGCACGGCCGAGACGGCCAGCAGGATGACGAAGGCCATGTTCGCCGACCAGCCCGTCGCGCTGCCGTAGTAGATCGGCAGGATGAAGAAGAGCACCTGCTGGTAGAGGTTCTTGTTGACGTAGTTGATGACCAGTTGGGCGCGCCGCCACCACGGCGACCGGTTGAGTCGGCGCTGCACGACGCCGGCGAGCAGCAGGCTGGTGATCCAGAGCACCGTGATGTGGCCGGCCGCCACGCGCAGCCACCCGAAGTTGCGGGCCCCGAGCCACATGAACCCGACCCCCAGGGCGAGGGCGTACGCGCTGTGCCCCCACCAGAACAGCCGTTCATGGCGGCGGGCCGTCGTCGCCAGTTGGCGGGCGCGCTGAGGCAGGACGGGCAGGGACATGGACTGGAGACAGGGTAGACGAAGAGGGGAGAAGACAGAAGACAGAAGACAGAAGACAGACGGCGAGGGTGCCCGAAGTCAGCGCCCTGCGCTGTCGTGACCCGACGCGCGGACTTCGGGCTGAGTGGCCGAACGGCCGGGAGACAAGCGGCCTGTGTCCTTGGTGGCGGGCGCACGGCCCGCCGCGGCTAGATCCCTCAACCACCGCCCGACGGGCCGCAGCCGCCGCCCCACGCGCGCCCGCCGCCATACCCACCCGACCCGGCTGTCGTGCCGAACGTCGAGAACTGCTTTTCGATCTCCGGGCTCTTGCAGCGGGGGCAAGCCTCGGGCTTGCGGTTGGCCACCACAAGCGCCTCGAATCGGTGACCGCAGGACTGGCACTGGTATTCGAACAAGGGCATCGTCGTCAGCCTCACAAACACAGGGAACACCGGTCCCTGCCTGTAAGATGCGCGCCGGCCGGGTTTGGTGACAGACTCCGTTCCAGGGGCGGGCCTCGCGGTCGCCTATGCTAGAGTGAATCCGCCCCTGAACACTGATTGCCGCCCGTGGACCGCGGGGGGCCTGCCATCGAGCATCCCATGAATTTCCGCACCATCATCGAACCGTTCCGGATCAAGTCGGTCGAGGCCGTCAAGTTCACGACCCGCGAGGACCGGGCCACCGCCTTGCGGGCGGCGGGTTACAACGTCTTCCGCCTGCACGCCGACGACGTGCTCATCGACCTGCTGACCGACTCGGGCACCGGGGCCATGTCGTCGCGCCAGTGGGCCGCCATCATGCAGTCGGACGAGTCCTACGCCGGGAGCCGATCCTTCTACCGGTTCGAGGACGTGGTACGCGACCTGACCGGGTTCGCCCACATCATCCCGACCCACCAGGGACGCGCGGCCGAACGCATCCTCTTCCACACCGTGCTGCGACCGGGCCACATCGTCCCGAACAACAACCACTTCGATACGACCCGCGCCAACATCGAGGTGGAGCGGGCCGACGCCCGCGACCTGGTGATCCCGGAAGGGCGCGTGCCGAACGTGCTGCATCCGTTCAAGGGCAACATCGACCTCGAAGCGCTCGACCAGCTGCTGTCCGAGCACGGCGATCAGGTGCCGCTCGTGATGGTGACCGTCACCAACAACTCCGGCGGCGGGCAGCCGGTGTCACTCGAGAACCTGCGGGGGGTGCGGGACCTCTGCGACAAGTACGAGAAACCCTTCTTCCTGGACGCCTGCCGGTTCGCGGAGAACGCGTGGTTCATCAAGCAGCGTGAGGACGGGCAGCGCGACCGGACCCCGAAGGCCATCGCGCAGGAGATGTTCTCGCTCGCGGACGGATGCACGATGTCGGCCAAGAAGGACGGGCTGGCCAACATCGGCGGCTTCCTGGCCATGAACGACGAGGGGTGGGCCGAGGCGGCGCGCAACCTGCTGATCCTGACCGAGGGGTTCCCGACCTACGGCGGCCTGGCGGGATACGACCTCGAAGCCATCGCGCAGGGGCTCGAAGAAGTCGTGGAGGAGTCGTACCTGCACTACCGCATCCGGTCGACTGAGTACCTCGGCGAGAAGCTCGTGGCGGCCGGCGTGCCGATCATCCAGCCGCCGGGCGGACACGCGATCTACCTCGACGCCCGGGCCCTGCTGCCGCACATTCCGCCGCTGCAGTACCCGGGCATCGCCCTGGCGAACGAGCTGTATGTCGAAGCCGGCATCCGCGGCGTAGAAATCGGCACGGTGATGTTCGGGATGCAGCCCGACGGCACCGAGAAGCCCGGGGCCATGGACCTGGTCCGCCTGGCGATTCCCCGGCGCGTCTATACGCAGTCGCACATCGACTACGTCGCCGAGGCGGTCATCTTCGTGGCAGGCCGGCGGGAGCAGCTGCGGGGATACACGCTCAAGACCGCGCCCCGCGTCCTGCGGCACTTCACGGCGACGTTCGAGGGGGTGGGGGGGGCGTAGGGGACAGAAGACAGAAGACAGAAGACAGAAGACAGAAGACAGAAG
>CAYNDV010000035.1:0-35411 GCA_964396055.1 uncultured Vicinamibacterales bacterium
GCCTTTTCGACGTCCGCGATCCACAGCGAGAGGAACCCACGCCAGAGGTTGCCCAGCCGACTGAAGAATCCCATGGCTCGTACCTTTCGTAGATGTCGTCTGCCGTCCCTAGCCCGTAGCCTTAGTTTCTAGCCTCTAGCCTCTAGCCTCTAGCCTCTAGCCTCTAGCCCCCAGCCTGGCGGACGTTTCCACCACCCGGGCCACCGCCTCCTGGCCGAAGAACTCGAGGACCTGCTGCACCGACAGCTTCTTGTCGTTGCAGGCCTTTACCACCGCCTGCTGTTCCGCCACGCGCTGCTCCATGATGCGGCGCAGCTGGCGGATCTCGTCCTCGTAGAGCGTGATCCGCTTCTCGGCGTCGGCCAGCACCTGCTGGGTGTCACCCGCGCCGGCGCGGATGTACCCTTCGAGCGCCTGGATCTCCGAGACCCCGGCTTCGATGATCTCGTCGATCGGCACGCCGAACGCCTTCAGCGATGCCTCGACGATCTGCTTCTTCACCGGCGTCGGCGTGTCGGGCGGCAGGCTGCCCAGCAGCTCCACCGCCTTGGTCACGCGTCCGCGATCCTCGTCCGAGAGTCCCGCGGCGGCGAAGACGCCGTCGAAATCCACCGTACCACCAATAGCAGCGGGGGGATTGGTGGCGAAGACCTGTTCGACGGCCGGCGCGGCGCCCTCGGTGGACGGCGGCGGCGCGTCGGCGGATGGCGCGGCCTGCGTGGCGGTTTCGCCATCCTGCTCGATGAACCAGCCCATCACGGTCTGGCCCCAGGATTTCTTGTCGGTCATGGAAAGGCGATTGTACGACCACGCCACGTTTCCGCCAAGTGGACCGGTTGCCCGGGCCGCACGCGCCGGCCCGTCGGCGCGTGTGCAGGAGCGCCGGCACGATCCCGGCGGACGGCCCCGAAGGACTTGCGCCGGCAGGCCAGCCGTCGTACTGTGGGCGTGCCCGCGTCAGGGTTCCCGCCCCCGGTGCCCGCCCGTGCGATGTTCCCGTTCGCTCCGTGGCCCCCGCCAGGAGGTGATATGGCAGATCCCCCGGCTGGTTGCGCCCGCGTGACCGGCGCCGTGGTTGGCGCGCCGCCGCCCGGCACCCCGACTCCAACCCCATCCGATCCCCCGAAGGAGACCCCACGCATGACGGCTCGTGTCGGTCAGAAAGCCCCGGACTTCCAGGCCCCGGCTTATTACCAGGGCAAGTTCACCAACGTGAAGTTGTCCGACTACCTCGGCAAGTGGGTGCTGCTCTGCTTCTACCCCGGTGACTTCACCTTCGTTTGAGCCACCGAAGTGTCGGCGGTCGCCGACAAGTACCCGGTGCTGCAGAAGCTGGGCGTCGAGGTGTTCTCGGTCAGCGTGGACAGCCACTTCGTTCACAAGATGTGGAACGACCACGAACTCGTGAAGATGGTGGACGGCGGCGTGCCGTTCCACATGCTGTCGGACCAGGCTGGCCACGTCGGCCGCGCCTATGGCGTGTGGGACGAGAACCAGGGCATCGAGCTGCGCGGCCGGTTCATCATCGACCCCGATGGCATCATCCAGGCGATGGAAGTGCTCACGCCGCCGGTGGGCCGCAAGTTCGCCGAGACCGTCCGGCAGGTCCAGGCCTACCAGCTCGTGCGCGAGAGCAAGGGCACCCAGGCCACGCCGGCCGGCTGGGAGCCCGGCGAGATCACGCTGAAGCCGGGGCCCGATCTGGTGGGCAACGTGTGGAAGGTGTGGAACCCGAAGATGGAGAAGTCGTAGTCGGGTGACGCGCGCGCGTGTCACCCACGAACCGTGGGCAAGGCGAGGATGGATCACCGGTCGAAGACGTTCCGTGCGTGTGTGCTGGCCACGCTCCTGTGGGTCGTCCTGCTCACAGCGGCGCGTGACCTGCTGCACAACCACGACGGTCTGACGGAGCAGGCCAACTGCCCGGCGTGCCGCGTCGAACGTGTCACCGGCACGACCACCCCGGCCGTTGCCGCCCTGGTCGTGATCCCGATCCTCGTCCTGCTCGGGGCGGTCCCCCGCAGGACGGGGGACGGGTACGTCCCTGCCGATCTCACGCGCGGGTGCCCGCCCCGCAGCCCGCCGATTCCCGCCTGACGACCGCCTGTTCCCGATCGGTTGCGCCGCGTCGGCTCCAGCGTTGCCGCTGGAGGCTGCCCCTGCGGTCCGGCCGATTCGATCGCCTGTTTCGTGTGTTGTTCCGACTGACCTGGCGTGAGAGTCCGGCCCCGACGGCCGCCGCGTGACGGCGCGGCCGCGGGCTGAGCTCGCAGGCCTGCCGACTCGATCGAGGTCGCGTATGCCGTTCCAGAGACTTGTACCGGCGGTGCTGATCGCCGCGTCGTGCTGCGCCGGTGGCGCGCGCGCGCTGGCCCAGCCCGTGCCGGTTCCGCCCTCGCCCGCCGCCCTGTCGCTCGACGACTGCCTCCGCCTGGCGCTGGTGGAGCATCCGTCGTTGCAGTCGTCGACCCACCGCATCGCCGCCGCCAGCGCGCGGATCGACACGGCCCGAGCCCGGCCTCAGCCGACCCTGAACATCGATGCGGATCTGCAGCCCCAGCCCTTCAACCTCGCCAGGTCGGGCGAGGGCTACATCGGCGTGACGCAGTTCGTCGAGTTCCCCGGGGTGCGCCGGGCCCGGGCCGACATCGCGCGCCGCGAGCGCGACGCGGTGCAGACCGACGCCGAGGCCGCGCGGCTGGAGGTGACCTTCGAGGTGCGCCGGGCGTTCTACGCGCTGCTGCAGGCCCAGGAACGCCTGCGGCACATCGAACAGAGCCGCGAACTGGCCGGCGGGTTCCTCAAGACCGCCGAGACCCGGTTTGCGGCGGGAGACGTCGCGCGCGTCGAGGTCGTGCGCGCCCGCGTGGAGGCCGCGCAGGCGTCCACCCAGGTGCAGACGGCGATGTCGGCGGAGCGTGTCGCCCGTGCCGCCCTCAACGTCCGGATGGGTCGGTCCCAGGGGGAGCCGCTCGCCATCCGCGGCGATCTGCGCCTGCCGCCCGTGAGCGTACCGATCGAGGACCTTCGGCTGGCCGCACTGGCCGCGCGACCCGAACTCAAGCGGCTGGCCTTCGAACGGCAGGCCGAGGCGCTGCGCGAGACCCAGGCGGCGCAGGAACGCTGGCCCGGCGTCGAGGTGGGCTTCTCGCACCATCGCATCGATGGGGAGGCGCGCACCTGGGATCTCACCGTGGCGCTGCCCGTTCCCCTGTTCTTCTCGCAGGCGCGCAAGGGGCCGATGGCTGAGGCCCGGGCCAACGTCCTGGCCCTGGAGCGCGAGGCCGACCACCAGCGCCACCTCATCGGCCTCGAAGTCGAGGAGGCGTTTGTGGTGGCCGAACTCGCCCGCGACCAGATCCGGCTCTACGAAGACGACATCCTTGTCAACGCCGACGAGGCGTTCCGGATGCTCGAGTTCAGTTTCACCCAGGGTGAGGTGGGCGGCCTCGAACTCATCGCCGCGCGGCGCGAACTGGTCAACGCGCGGCTGGGCTACGTGGACGCGTTGTACGGACATGCGGTCGCCCTGGCCGCCCTCGACAAGGCCGTGGGTCGATAGGCGAAGGCCGCGGCCCGATGGGGATGGAGAGAGCTATGCGCAGGATCGTGATGGCAGCAGGCGTGCTCGTGGCGGTGACCGCGGTGTGGGCGTGCGGCAGCGGCAAGGCCGACCGCGCCCCGGATCGCCAGGGCGGTGAAGGAGAGCGGGCCGTCGCCGGGCCCAGGGGCAGCGGCGGAGGCGGGCGCGGCCAGGGTCCGGGCGCCGACCGCCCGGGCGCACGCCGGCGGGGCTGGGGCGCCGCAGGCAGCGTGGTCAGCCTGACCGCCGACCAGGAGCAGGCGCTCGGTGTCCAGACGCTGACGGTGGCCGCCCGACCGTTCCGGACGACCCTGCGCGCCATGGGCGAGGTCACCGTTCCCCTGCCGCGCAAGGCCATCGTCAGCTGCCCGTGCGCCGCGCGGATTGCCCGCGTGCAGGTAGGCGTGGGCGCCTGGGTGTCGCGCGGTCAGCCCGTGGTCACGGTGCTCAGCGATGACGTGGGTCTGGCCAGAACCGAGTATCTCAAGGCCCAGGCAGCCGTGGAACTGGCACGACGCACCTACGATCGCGAGAAGCAGCTGTACGACAAGGGCGTGGGTGCCCAGAAGACGCTGCTGGCCGGCGAGAACGATCTCAAGATGGCTGAGACGACCCGCCTCGCCGCCGAACGGCGCCTGCACGTGTTCGGGCTGTCGGACGCGGAAATCCGGATCCTCGACGCCAGCCACGGCAACCCGGCCGAACTCACGCTCCTCGCGCCGATTGACGGCAAGGTGGTCGACAGCGCCGCCGTGCTGGGGGCGATGATTGACGCGTCGAGCGAAATCCTGACGGTGGTCGATCCCCGCGTGCTCTGGGTGGATGCCGACATCTACGAGCGCGACATCGCGCAGATCGCGTTGGGCCAGCCGGTGGCCGTGGAAGTGCCCGCGTATCCCGGCGAGGTGTTTGAAGGGACCATCGGCTACATCGGCGACGTGGTCAAACCCGACACCCGGACCATTGCGGTACGGACCGAGGTGCCCAACCCGCGCCAGCGGCTGAAGCCGGGTATGTTCGCCAACGTCGTCTTCCGGATCCGCGAACGCGCGGACGTCCTGGCGCTGCCCGCCTCGGCCATCCTCGAGGATGGCGACGCGCACCTTGTGTTCGTTCGGACCGCGTCGGGGTACGAACCCCGGCTGGTGGAACTGGGAGGGCAGGACAACGGCAGCCGGGAGGTCGTCAAGGGACTGGCCCGTGGCGACCGGGTGGTGGTGAGCGGGCACTACCAGCTCAAGTCGAAGCTGTACGAAGACGTGGTGAAGAGCGGACACTCCCACTGAGGCGACCATGATCAGCAGGCTCATTGCGTTTGCCCTCGGCCATCGGCTCCTGACCCTCCTGCTGGTGGCGCTGCTGGCGGTGTGGAGTGTCCTGGTGTATGTCCGGATGCCGAAGGACATCTATCCGGACCTGAACGCACCGGTGGTGAAGATCATCACCGAGAACCCGGGCATGGCCTCGGAGGACATCGAGCGTCTGATCTCGCTCCCCCTCGAGAGCCTGCTCTCCGGGGCGCCTGGCGTGACCCGGGTCCGCTCGGAGTCGACCACGGGCGACTCGGTAGTGAGCGTGGAGTTCGACTGGGGCATCGACATCTACCACGCGCGCCAGATCGTGTCGAGCAAACTGGAGCTCATTGCGGGACGCCTGCCGCAGAACACCACGCCGCCCGTGCTCGGCCCGGTGTCGTCGCGCATGGGGGAGGTGTTCGAGTTCGCCGTCACGGGCGACGGCGTGGATCTGCTGGAACTCCGTTCCGTGGCCGACTGGACCATCCGGTACCAGTTGCAGGGCGTGCCGGGCGTGGCCTTCGTGATGAACCTCGGCGGGTTCGTGCGGCAGTTCCACGTGCTGCTGAAGCCCGAGATGCTCAAGCACTACGGTCTGACCGTGGCCGACGTGCGCGGGGCGCTCGAAGACGCCAACCGCAATTTCTCGGGGGGCGTGCTGGCCAACGGGGCGCAGGAGACGCTGATCAAGGGCGTGGGCCGGATCGCGAGCGACGAGGACATCCGCGACACCGTGGTGGCCACCCGGGCCAGCGTGCCGGTGCGGATCCGCGACGTCGCCGAGGTGGGCATCGGCGCCCGGTTCCGGCGCGAGGACGCAAGCCACGACGGCCGGCCGGCGGTGGCGGTGACGGTGGAGAAGCAGTACGGCGGCGATACGCTGTCGGCGGTGGCGAACCTGACCGCGCGCCTGGACCAGATCGCCCGCGACCTGCCTCCGGGCATGGCCATCCAGCCCTTCTACGATCAGTCGCGCCTCGTGGTCGATTCGCTGAACCACCTGCAGTCGTCGATGCTCGTCGGCGCGCTGCTCATCGTCCTCGTGATGCTCGTGTTCATGTGGGACGTGCGCGCGGCGTTGATCGCCTCGTTGACGATCCCGTTCTCGATTGCCGTCGCGCTGCTGCTGATGGACGCTGCGGGCGTGGCGCTGACGGTGATGTCGATTGGCGGCCTGGCCATCGGCATCGGCAAGATGGCCAACGGCTCCATCATCATGGTGGAAAACGTGTACCGGACGCAGCGCGAACTCGCGGGCCGGGAGTCGGCCACGCGGGCGACCTGGACGGGCGCCAGCGAGGTGGGGCCGTACCTCGTGTCGGCGAACCTGCTCATCCTGCTGGCGTTCCTGCCGCTGATGACCCTCTCCGGCTTCGAAGGCGCGATGTTCCGCCCGACCGCGTTTGCCGTGGCGGCCGCCCTGTTCGGGTCGATGATCCTCAACCTCACGCTCCAGCCCGTGCTCTGCGCGTGCCCCTTCGGGGTGCAGCGCGGGGCGGAGCGCCGCAACCCCGTCGAGGCCGTGCTGCTGCGCGCCTACCGCCGGATGCTGCTGGCGGCCCTGAACCGCAAGTGGCTGGTCTTCGTGCCCCTGGCCGCCGGCACCGTCGCCGCACTCCTGGTGCTGCCGCGGCTGGGCCGCGAGTTCGTCCCTCCGCTCGACGAAGGGTCCATCCTCGCGTCGACCGTCATGTTGCCGGAAACGTCGCTCGACGAGTCGGTGGCGATGGGCCGCCGCCTGGAGGCGATCATCCGCAGCCTGCCCGAAGTCGCGTCGGTCACGCGGACCACGGGATCGGCAGAGTCGTCGGAGCATATCCACCCCGTCGGCCACAGCCACTTCTCGATTGCCCTGAAACCGCGCGCCCAGCGGACCCGCGGCTATGCCGAGCTCACGGCCGCCCTGCGGCGCGAGTTCGACCAGCTGCCGGGCCTCGGCTACCTGTTCGAACAGCCCATCTCCAACAAGCTGGCGGAGATGCTGACGGGCACCGAGGGGGAGCTGTCGGTGAAGCTGTTCGGCCCCGATCTCGAGGTGCTGAACGGCAAGATCGACGAGATCCACCATGTCCTCGGCGAGATCGAGGGCATCGCCGATCTGCAGGTGGAGCAGACGGCGGGCATCCCGCAGCTCGTCATCGAGGTCAACCGCCGGCAGATGAGCCGCTACGGGGTGACGGTGTCGGACGTGGCCGACGTGGTGGAAACGGCCCTGAACGGCCTCGAAGTGACCGATGTCTACGAGCGCGACCGGGTGACCGCCGTGCTCGTGCGCCTGCCGGAAGTGTACCGGCGCGACGAGGCGGCCGTGCGGGGCCTGCTCGTCGACACGCCGGGTGGCGAGCGGATCCCGCTCTCGGACCTGGCCACGATCAGGCGCGACGAAGGGCCGCAGACGATCTTCCGCGAGAATCTCATGCGCCGGAAGATCGCGATGTGCAACGTGGTGGGCCGCGATGTCGGCAGCGTCGTCGAGGAGGCGCAACGCCGGCTGGCGGCCGAGGTGGCGTTGCCCGCCGGGTACTACGTGACGTTCGGTGGTCAGTTCGAGAGCCAGCAGCATGCGTTCCGCCATCTGACGATCGTGCTGGCGGTGGTGCTGCTGGTCGTGTTCGTCGTGCTGTTCGCGTCCTTCGGGTCGGTCGGCCAGGCGCTGCTGATCCTCCTGAACATCCCGACAACCCTCGTGGGGGCCATCCTCGGCCTCTGGATCGTCGGCGAGAGCATCAACGTGTCGTCCACGATCGGCCTGATCGGCCTGTTCGGCGTCTGCGCTCAGAACGACATCGTCCTGGTGGCCAAGAACAACGAACTGCGGCGGCGGGGGCGTGCCCTGCGCGAGGCCGTCGTCGAGGGGGCACTGGTCAAGTTCAGGGCGATCTTCATGACCGATCTCGTCATGATCGTCGGCGTGCTGCCGCTGGCCCTGATCGAGACGACCGGATCGGAGCTGCACCGGCCCCTGGCGGTGGTCTACATCGGCGGCTTCATTGGCGCCATAGTCCTGCGGCTCTTCGCCCTGCCGGCGCTGTACGAGTTCTTCGCCCGCTTCGAGCGGCCCACCGCCTGCGACGTGTGACGGCCGGGCGGATCAGGGAGAACCGCCCCGGGTGGCCGTCGCATGCCCGGGGTCCCTCTGGGCTATCCCTTCGGCGCCTGCGTCAGGCGAAGCCTGATCTCCAGGCGCTTGCCCGCGACGGTCGCCACGCCGAACTTCTTCTCGTAGTCCTGGAACACCAGGCGCGTCGCGGCCTTCGCCGTGGGCTTCAGATACGAGTCGAGGTGTCCCACGAGGTAGCCGAACGCCGCCGTGGCCGCCGCCGGCGTCGGGTACTCCGCCACGACGAGCGTGGACGCCCCCGAGGCGTCCTTGTAGTCGCCCGCGACGGCGGTCAACTTGCCCCCCAGCGACAGCATGTCGCCTTCGCCCAGCGTGAAGATTGCCTGGAGGGTGTAGGTGCCGCGAATCAGCCGCTCCGACCCCGGCACGAGTCCGGGCTTCGGCAGCAGCGCCAGCGCCGGGATGGTGCCATCCGCGGGGATCGCCCTGGTAACGGCTGCCGCCGCCGCCACCAGCGCGGGCGTCACCGCCGCGCCGCCGCTCACGTTGTTGACGATGACGTAGTACCGGTCGCGCTGCAGCTGCAACTGGTGCTTGCTGACGGTATGGCGGGCCTTGAGGGCCGGGTCCGGCGTCTCCTTGCCGCGACGCGACACGTACACCGCCCGCGCCGCCGTGGCGTCCGCCATCCGGTAGATCTCGACGCCCAGTTCGTTGGCGCCGTCCTTGTACCGCTGGATCGTCAGCTGATCGAATCCGAGTTCCAGGAACAGCTCGGCGCCGCCGTTGATGTAGCCGTACAGGTCGGCACTGGTATACGTCCGTGGCGGCGCGGACCTCTTGTAGGCGCCCGAGAACCCGTCGGCCGGCATCAGCTTCAGGTCTGCGGACTGGGCGGCGGCGAGGGCCGGGACGACCACGAACAGGGGCACAGCGAGCAGGGCGGCGGCAACAGCACGGAGTCTCATGCGTTCACATTATCCCAATCGTGAGTCCCGCAAACAGGTGCCAGCGCGGGCGGACGTGGACGACTGCCGCGCCGGGTTCGAGGGCCGCGGCCACGGTTGCGAGGTCAGGCACGAAGACGTCATCATCGGGGTCGACCAGGCGCTCCACGGTGATGCCCATCGGCTCGGGCGTACCCCCCAGATACACGCGCGCCCCGGCGACGAATCCGACGGCGCCGGCCGCCGGCACCCGGACGTCGGCTCCCAGGTAGGGGCCGACGATCCAGCGGCCCGCCTCCGGCTCCACCTCGATGCGGTGCTGCGACGGAAACAACGTCGAATGCCCACCCAACCGGAACGCCGTGTAGGCGAGGCTGCGAATCGGCCCGGTGACCCGATGCAGGCCCAGACCGCCCGAGACCGTCCCGCTCGCGCGGCCCGACCGGCCCACCCAGCGCAGCACCGGGCCGGCCACGATGGTCGTCACCCGGCGGGTGCCCTCCGTGTCAGCCCACTCGGTGGTGCGCTCGACGTGGACCGGGCGCAGGATGTAGTCGGGCGGCTGGCGCGACAGGTAGTCGATGGCCACCGTATACGGCGTGTTGACCCCGCCGAGTTCCGCCCACGTGCGCGACACGGCAACTTCGATGCCGGCGTGCCGGGACACGAACAGCCGGACGCCCGCCTCCACGCCCCAGGCATGCCCGGCGTCGAGCGTCAGCGTCTGATTCGCCGCCGCCGAGCCCTCCATGGCCACCAGCGTCGGGGCGTACGTCGAGGTGACGCTGCCGCCGGTGGCCGGCGGCGACCACACGCCCGCCGCCCACAGGTCGGCACGGCTGGCGGCTCCCGCCGCCGGGATCCCCTGCGCGGAGACCACCGACGGGAGCCAGGCACCGGTGAGGAGCACCAACGCCGCTGTCCAGGCTGTCAGGCGCCATGCGCCGCGGTGGCGGCGCGGCCCGCGTCGAATTCCGAATCCCGTGGCCATGACTCATCACCTCCAGGTGGTTCCGGCGTGAGCCTCCCAGCTTCTAGCCTCCAGCCTCTAGCCTCTAGCCTCTAGCCTCTAGCCTCCAGCTTGTAGCTGATCTTCTCGGGCGTGGCCACGCCCAGCCCCAGCCGCTCCGCGTAGTACAGGTACTCCGTGAAGCGCGGATTCTCGTTCACGGCGATGCCCATCGCCTTGCGCTTGGCGACGAGCTGCCGGTGGCAGATCATGTCGAGCGCGAACGGGTCGGTGGCGAAGTAGAGCGAGTGGTTGTCGTAGACGAACTGCGCGTTCTTGTCGGGGCCGCCGTCGTACTGCGCGCGCAGGCCGTCGGTCACGTTCAGCACCAGCTTGTCGCGCACCACCGGCGCGGCGAGGACCTCGGTGCACACGTTGAAGAACAGCGGCGCGTGCAGGCGGCCGGTGTTGCACAGCGCGCCGTACCCCATGTTCTTCGTGGCCATCGAGATGCCGTGGCCGGTGTTCTTGTACGCCGCCAGGTTGACGATCCTGGTCAGCCGCTTCGTCAGCAGCTTGCCGAAGTACGAGTACTCCCCGTTGTAGACGTGCTGGTTCAGGTAGAACTCGTCGCTCGGGTACCCCCGCACGCCCTTCCCGACGATGCCCTTCGCGAAGTAGTAGACGTCCTTGT
The DNA here is from genome assembly GCA_964396055.1 of uncultured Vicinamibacterales bacterium. Taxonomy (GTDB): domain Bacteria; phylum Acidobacteriota; class Vicinamibacteria; order Vicinamibacterales; family JAKQTR01; genus CAYJPV01. Next base: position 10,530 of record CAYNDV010000035.1, read on the forward strand.
CGAAGTTGTTCAGGCTGACGTGGTTGCCGTCCGGGCCCTTCCACGTGTTGCCCGTCTCGTCCATCGTCTGCAGCCCCTCGATCGTGATGCCGGGGAACCGCTCGGCGGTGAAGCCCGCGTCCTTGAGCATGTAGTCGAACCGGTCCCAGATGACGATGTTCGACTTCGGCACCTTGTTGTCGACGAGCCACTTGATGACGGCGTCGGCGAGTTCGGGCCGGGTGTTGATGAGCGGCGGCCCCACCGGATTCACCTTGATGCCGACGACGTCCGTGGGCTCGAACAGCAGCGCGAAGCTGGCCTTCATGTCCTGGCCCGTCAGCGTCCGGATGCCGTGCTCGAACATCTCGTTGATGATTTTCGCGTCGAACTTGTCGTTCACGAGCGATCGCGGATCCTTCACCTCGACCACCTTGCCCGGGAACGCGCCCGGCAGGGCGTGCTTGCCCTTGGGCACCTTCGTGAACTCGGCGATGTTGGTCTCGGGCGGCGGGGGAGGGGTGCGGTCCTGCGCCCCGGGCACGCCCGGCACGCCCAGGACAATGCCGCCGGCGACCGCCGACGCAGTGCCGAGTTTGACGAACTCGCGGCGGGTGACGTCCGACGAACTGGGCATCGGCTGGTACGGCTGGCGCTTCTTCATGACGGCCTCTGGAGGGGCTGGTTTTCCTGCAGCAAGAACTGGTTCGTCCGCGAGCGCGTCTCGCCGGCGCTCGTCACGTAGATGGCCGGACTGCCCTTGATGGGGCAGGCGTACTCGCAGGCGCCGCACCCCGTGCAGCGCCTCGGATCTACATACGGTTGCCGGACCTGCCTGGTTTGCCCCTGGCTGTCGGTGACATCGGCCGGCACGAGGTAGATGGCCTTGGGCGACGTGGGGCACCACTCCTCGCAGACGATGCACTCCACGGCCATGCCCCAGGGCAGGCACCGGCCGCGATCGTAGAACGCCGTGCCGATGCGAATCGGCTCGCGGGGCGTGTCGGGCGGCGGCGAACCGCCGGAGGATTCCAACGTTGGAGTCTGCGACTCGCGGCGAACGTTCAGGGCGTCCGTGGCCTCCGCCGCGAGCCCCGAGTCCCGCGTCCCGAGCCCCGCGTCTCCTGTGCCTTGTCCCTTGCCCCTTGTCCCTGTCTTCTCCGCCACCGTGATCTCCCAGATCGCGCCGGTGGGGCAGACCTGCGAGCACAGCACGCAGTTCGGTTCGCAGTAGCCGATGCGGGGCACGAGCACCGGCGTCCACAGGCCTTCCACGCCCCCTTCGAACGCGGCCGGGTGCAGGGCGTTGTTGGGGCACACCTTCATGCAGTCGCCGCAGCGGATGCAGCGATCGAGGAAGTGCGACTCGTCGAGCGAGCCGGGCGGGCGGATGAGGAACGTGCCGGCGGGCGTCTTCAGGCCGGGGCCCGAGCGCATCAGCGGCACCATGGCGGCGCCGGCGGCCAGGCTGGTGATGAGCGCCCGGCGTTTCAGTTCGGGCGTCTCGCGCGTCTGCTTCGCCGGGGACGGGCGCGTGGACCAGGCGAACGAGATGCCGCCGGTGGGGCAGTCGCTCAGGCAGTTCAGGCAGAGGTGGCACTCGGCCTTGCGCCACGTGGCGCCCGGCACGGGATCGTCGCCGCCCTGGCAGTGCATCAGGCAACGGCGGCAGTCGTCGCACTTCTCCTCGTGCTTGCGCATCTGCACCAGCGACCAGCGCGAGCACACGCCGAGCAGCGCGCCGAGCGGACAGATGGCGCGGCACCAGAACCGCGTGACGCGCGTGTTGAGGACGAGGACGAAGACGAAGAGCCCGCCGATCAGGAACGCCTGGTTGAAGTGGGGCTGCTTGAAGCTGAGCACCGTGGCGTTGAGCACGAAGCCCAGGCCGTCGACCAGGGGCTGCGCGTACCCGAGGGGCCACGTGTAGATCGTGTCGAGCCCCGCGCGGATGGCCGCGTTGAACGTCGGCAGCACCGCGATGGCCATCGACCGGACCAGGAACGACAGCGGATCGAGCATCAGGCCCAGCGCCGAACCGAAGAGCGCCATCACGAGGACGGCCGCCAGCACGTAGTACTTCGTGGCCTGCCAGCGTTTGTAGCGGTTCGACTCGATGAGCTTCGGGCCGCGCTTCGCGTCCGATCGCAGGCTGCCGATGAAGTGATTGAGCGTGCCGAGCGGGCACATCCAGCCGCAGAAGGCCCGGCCCACCAGGAGGGCGAGCAGCAGGAACGGCACGGCCCAGAGCAGGTTGCGGTAGAGCGTGCCGGTCGAGAGTGCCGTGGCCAGCGCCACCAGCGGGTCGGCTTCGAGGAACCAGCCCACCGGCCACGGGATGCGCACGTCGAGGGCGGCCGAGCGGATCGAGCCCGGGAACTCGGTGCGCACGAGCAGGAAGACGAACAGCGCGAAGAAGACGATCTGCGAGGTGAGGCGCAGGCGGCGCAGGGTAGCGTGCGTCATCGGTTACACCGTCACCGTCTGCGTCCGCAGCGACGCGAAATCGGCGCGGCCGACTCCGCGCTCCTCGGCCAGCCGCACGAACCGCAGGCGCGGCACGTCGAGATCCCACCAGGCCTTGGCTGCGTAGGCGTCCACGGCCACCGGGTCCACGCTGGCAATCACCGTGTTCTTCTGCTCCACATCGTCGAGGCTGCCGCCGGTGGGGCCGCTGCGCATCAGGACGCGGTACGCGTCGAGCACGGTGAGCGTGGGCTTGGCGAACGCCGACAGGTCCACGATGCTCTCGTGGATACGCTGGTGGAGGCGGTTGCGGTCGCCGCCGATGAGGCCGTACCAGTTCTTCATGCCCAGCGTCACGCCGGTGAGGCTGTGGTGCTTGGCAATGGGCACGTTGATGAGCTTGTCGGCGTCGAGGAAGGGCTCGAGCACGGGCCACTCGCCCAGCGTCTGGCCCCTGAGATCGACCTTCGTGAAGAACCGCGGCTCGGGCAGCACCACCTCGGCGCCGGCGGCGCGCGCGGCGGCGGCGATGCCGGAGCGATCGAAGCAGGCCTCGGCGGCGTTGCACGTGACGTCGGTGACGATGACCGACCGCGCGCCGGCGGCCAGACAGAGCCGCACGACCTCGGCGACGGCGTCGGGGTTGGTGGTGGCGCCCTGCTCGGGCAGCCGGTCCCAGGCCACGTTGGGCTTCACCACCACGGTCTCGCCGCGCGTGACGAAGCGGCCCATGCCGCCCATCTCCTCGATGGCGCGGCGGACCAGGGCCGCGGGGCCCGCCTGCTCGCCCTGCGCCACCACGAGTTCCGGCAGGTCCGGGCGGTCCGCGACGCGATGATCCAGTTCGATCTGGCGGGCGGCAGCCTCGCGGGGACGCTCGCTGCGGCCCGAGAGATACGCGCCGGCGCCGAGGGCGGCGGCGCTGGCGCCGCCGAGGCGGAGTACGCGCAGCAGGAAAGCGCGGCGTTCGTTGGGGGGGGAGTCGGGGACGGGCATCAGCACTCTCCTCAGACGAGAGAAGGGCCTTCACGGCCGCCCCATCATCGCACAAAAAGGGGCCAGGCCCCTTTTGCGAATGCCCTAAAAACGCGGCACGGACCTTGCGCTCAAACTGGTTCCAGGAGAGACCTGTCCATGCCGCGGCCACCTCGATTCATCGCCGAAGGCGTTCCGGTTCACGTTGTCAACCGAGGCAACGAGCGCCGAGCGATCTTCTCGGATCTCACTGACTACGACGCGTTTCTACGGTTCATGTCCGAGGCTGGGGATCGGTTCGCCGTCGACGTCGACGGGTATTGCCTCATGCCGAACCACATACACCTGGTTCTGCGCCAGAGAGAGGCAGGCGCAGTTTCTGCGTACCTCCACCTGGTGCAGACGTTGAGCGCCATGCGATTCCGTGAGGGGACGAGCACGGCAGGGCTGGGCCACGTATTCCAGAGGCGGTTCTGGAGTTGCGCGGTCCCCGACGAAGGTGCGTATGTCCGGTTGCTTCGCTACGTGGAGGCCAATGCGCTGCGTGCCGGGCTCGTCGGGCGGGCCGAGGATTGGCGCTGGGGCAGTCTGTGGGAACGCGTCACAGGCGCACGTCGTCTGCTGGCCCAGCCGATGGTCTCCCTGCCCACGGATTGGTGCGCCTTCGTCAACACGGCGATGCCCGCCAGCGACCTTGAGACGATTCGCCATCCGAGTCACCGCGGGCGACCGCGAAGCGCCGCCAACAGGATTTCAAGCAGGACTCCCGTATCTTGACCCGCGCCGAACGCCGGAAAAGGGGCCTGGCCCCTTTTTTCAGCGCGGGGTGGCCAGGCGGAACGCGAGGGGCGGCGTGGCGGCCACGCACGAGATATCGAGCGCCGCCGCGTCGCCGCCCGCGATAAACGCCGCGATCAGCCCGGTCACGCACGCATCGGCATCGTTGTGGCTGCGGGCCGGCAGGCGAAGCACGCGGCCCTTCGACAGTCCGGCCGCGACCCGCTCCGCGTAGGCCGGCGGTGTCGTGTTGTCCAGTTCGCCCGTCAGCAGCAGGGCCGGCACGTCGCTGACGACCGGGCGATGCAGGTTCGCCGGCGCCGGGCCCGTCGGCCACGTCCCGCACTCGGCCAGTTGGTAACGGAGCGGGAATTCCCCAACGAATGTCCCATCGGTGGCGGGGGCGATGGCCTGGCGATCCACCTGGGGCATCGACTCGCCGCACAGGAGCGCGAGGAACAGCCCCTTCGGGATGAGCGGCGGCGCCGCGCCCGATTCCTGGGCCGTGATCGTGGCCGGGATGTCGAATCGCCCCTGGTCCACCTCGTGGATCATCAACGGCACGTCGCGGATGCCGCGCGACGACGTCAGCATCGCATTCAGAAGGTCGCGGAGCGCGCGGTCGTCCAGGCGTACGGCGACGGGTGAGCCGTCCGGACCCTCGGTCTGTGTCTCGACCGGCGTCCGGGCCAGCCGCTGCAGCACCCGATCGAGCCTGGCCGGCAGGTCGCCGAAGGCGGCACCGCACCGGGCATCGCTCGCGCACGCCTGCGCCACCAGGTCGAACGACCGCTGCGCCGACCGTGCCAGGTCGAGCCACATCGGCACGTCGAGCGCCATCGCCCCGTGCAGGGCGACGCTCCGCACCCGCCCCGGATGCCGCTGGAGGAAGACCTGCGCGGCCTTGGTGCCGTACGACATGCCGTAGAGATTCGCCTGCCGGTAGCCCAGCCAGGTCAGCATGTCCGCCAGGTCGTCCATCGCCTGGTTGGTGCCGTACTGACGGAGGTCGGCGCGGGCGTCAAGGCTGGCCCGGCAGACGGCCAGTTCCTCCAGGTGGCGGGCCTGATGCTCGGGACGTGGCATGAGGGGCGTCAGGTTGGGGCAGGCAAGGGCGTTCGACTTGCCGGTGCCCAGCTGATCGACGAGGACGATGTCGCGCGTCGGCCGCAGGGCCGCCAAGGTCCGGCTGAACATCGGGACATAGCGCGTGGCCGGGATGACGCCCCCGCCGGCGAGGTAAACCACGGAGTATGCAAAAGGGGCCTGGCCCCTTTTTCCAGCCGGGGGCGCCGCACGAGACTACAATGCACGTTAGGGAGCCCCGACACCTGCATGAAGGGAGATCACATGGCCGACCTCGACGCGCTCAAGAAGAAGTACGAAGCGGTGTTCGCCCACGCCCAGCGCCGCGGCGTGATTGTCACCAACGCCCACATCGAGCAGGGCAAGCTGCTCATCCGGGCGAAGATGGCCAATGACAAGATCAAGAACGAGTTGTGGGATCACATCAAGGCCGCCGACCCCGCCTACGGCGACCTGCTCGTCGACTTCAGCATCGACGCCACGCTGAAGGTGCCCGAGACGATCTACGAGGTGAAGGGCGGCGACACGTTGTCGAAGATCGCGAAGTCCTTCTACGGCGACGCGAACAAGTACATGAAGATCTTCGAGGCCAACAAGGATCAGCTGGCGGACCCCGACAAGATTAAGGTCGGCCAGAAGCTGCGGATCCCGGACTAGCCGGCCCCGCCGGTCTGCAAGGAGGGCATCATGGGTCTCTTGGACGACCTGACGAAACAGGCGGGAGGGCTGGGCAGTCTCGGCGGCCTGGCTGAACTCGCCATGAAGAACCCGCAGGCGATCGCGGCGGTCATGAGCCTGCTCAGCGCGAAGGATGCCTCGGTGGGCGGGACGGGCGGCCTCGGCGGCCTGATCTCCGCTTTCCAGGGCAAGGGCCTCGGCGACATGATCGGGTCGTGGATTTCGACGGGGCCGAACCCGGCGATTTCCGCGTCGCAGATCACCGACGTGCTGGGGGCCGACACCGTGAAGCAGTTCGGCGCCAAGGCCGGCGTCGGCACCGCCGAGGCGGGCGGCCTGCTGGCCAGCCTGCTGCCCTCGGTGATCGACCAGCTCACGCCCCAGGGACAGGCGCCCGATGCCGAGTCGTTCGAGTCGTCGCTGGGCGGGCTGCTGAAAGGGCTCGGCGGCCTGCGGTAACGACAGGTCGGGATAGACCGCGCCGCATCGCCGTTCCTCGGGGTGTCCCGGGAACGACGGCGTCGGACTTGGCGGGCGAAGGCACGCCCCCCTCAACGAAGCCCCGGTCGGCCGACCGGGGCTTCGCCATGTCGCGGGCAACTGATCGAGACGGAACGCGAGCGGCGGCGTGGCGGCCACGCACGACGTGTCGATGGCGGTTGCGTCACCGGCGCTGATGAAGGCGGCGATCAGTCCCGTCACGTACGCATCGGCATCGTTGTGGCTGCGGGCCGGCAGGCGAAGCACCCGGCCCCTCGACAGTCCGGCCGCGCGAGTTGGCCTGCCCCTTGCGTTTTAGGTCAAACGCAAAAGGGGCCTGGCCCCTTTTTCGGTATCATCAGCGGGTGTTTCCGACCTGGAGGGGTGTTGTGAGACGAACTGTCCTGATCCTGGCCGCCGTCGTGGCGCTGGCCCCGTTCCTGACCGCGCAGCAGGCCCCGGTTCCTGCCGCCAAGCCCGCAGCCACCCCGTCCGCGAAGTCGACCCCGGCCCAGGCGACGGCCCCGACCGGCAAGCCGGCCTCCGCGGCCGCGAAGCCGGAGGCCAAAGACCCGATGTCGGCGGCCACGTTCAGCGGCCTCGACCTGCGCAACATCGGCCCCGCGGTCACGTCGGGCCGCATCATCGACCTCGCCGTCGAGCCCGGCAAGCCCCACGTGTACTACGTGGCCACCGTGGGCGGCGTCTGGAAGACCACCACCAACGGCACGTCGTGGACGCCCGTCTTCGACGGCGAGGGGTCGTTCTCGATCGGCTGCATCACCATCGACCCGAACGACCCGCTGGTGGTGTGGGTGGGCAGCGGCGAGAACAACAGCCAGCGCAGCGTGTCGTACGGCGACGGCGTCTACAAGTCGATCGACGGCGGACGCACATGGACGAACATGGGCCTCAAGACGTCGATGCACATCGCCCGCATCGTCGTCGACCCGCGCGACTCGAAGGTGGTGTACGTCGCCGCGATGGGCAACCTGTGGGAGGCCGGTGGCGAGCGCGGCCTCTTCAAGACGACGGACGGCGGCCGGACGTGGACGCCCTCGCTGACGATCAGCGAGCATACCGGCGTGGTGGACGTGCAGATGGACCCGCGCAACCCGGATGTCCTCTATGCCGCGTCGTATCAGCGGCGCCGCCACGTGTGGACGCTCATCAACGGCGGTCCCGAGTCGGCCCTCTACAAGTCGACCGATGCCGGAGAGACGTGGGCGAAGATCATGAGCGGCCTGCCGTCCGAGGACCTCGGCCGCATCGGCCTCGCCCTCGCGCCGTCGCGCCCCGACACCATCTACGCCATCGTCGAGGCGGCCAACCGCAAGGGCGGCTTCTTCCGCTCGACCGACCGCGGCGCGTCGTGGGAAAAGATGAGCAGCTACGTGTCGGGCGGGCCGCAGTACTACAACGAGATCGTCGTCGATCCGACCGATGCCGACCGCGTGTACTCCCTCGACACCTACCTGCAGGTCACCGATGACGCGGGCCGCACGTTCCGGAACGCGGGCGAGTACTGGAAGCACGTCGACAACCACGCGCTGTGGATCAACCCGCAGAACCCGGACCACCTGATCAACGGCAACGATGGCGGCGTGTACGAGAGCCACGACCGCGCGAAGTCGTGGGCCTTCAAGGCCAACCTGCCCATCACGCAGTTCTACCGCGTGGACGTGGACAACTCAACGCCGTTCTACCTGGTGCACGGCGGCACGCAGGACAACTTCTCGCTGGGCGGCCCGTCGCGCACGCTCACGCAGAACGGCATCCCGAACGACCAGTGGTTCGTCACGTCAATCGGCGACGGCTTCGTCAGCCGCATCGACCCGAACGATCCGAACATCATCTACGCCGAGGCGCAGCACGGCGCCCTGGTGCGCTACGACCGGCGCACCGGCGAGATGACGGACATCCAGCCGCACCCGGGCAAGGGGGAGCCGGCCCTGCGCTGGAACTGGGATGCGCCGCTGATTATCAGCCCGCACGCCCCGGCGCGCCTCTACTTCGCGGCGCAGCGCGTGTTCCGCAGCGACGACCGCGGCCACTCGTGGAAGCCCATCAGCGGCGATCTCACGCGGCAGATCGATCGCAACACACTGAAGGTGATGGGCCGCGTGTGGCCCCCCGAGGCCGTGGCCAAGAACTCGTCCACCTCCTTCTACGGCAACATCGTGTCGCTGGCCGAGTCGCCGAAGCAGGAAGGCCTGCTCTACGTGGGCACCGACGATGGGCTCGTGCAGGTGACCGAGGACGCTGGCGCCACGTGGCGCAAGGTGGAGTCGTTCCCCGGCGTGCCCGCCCATGCGTACGTGTCGCGCCTGGAGCCGTCGCCGAGCGACGCGAACACCGTGTATGCGGCGTTCGACAATCACAAGATGGGCGACCTCAAGCCGTACGTGCTGAAGAGCACGGACCGGGGCCGGACGTGGACGTCGATCGCCGGCAACCTGCCCGCGCGCGGCACCGTGTACGTGGTGCTGGAAGACCCGGTGAAGCCGAACCTGCTGTTTGCCGGCACCGAGTTCGGCCTGTTCTTCACCATCGATGGTGGGAAGGCGTGGGTCCAGATGAAGGGCGGCATGCCGGTGATCGCGATTCGCGATCTGGCCATCCAGAAGCGTGAGACCGACCTGGTGGCGGCCAGCTTCGGCCGCGGGTTCTTCATCCTGGACGACTACACGCCGCTGCGGCACATCACGCCGCAGGCGCTCGAGCAGCCGGCCACGCTGTTCCCGCTGCGCCGGGCGTATCAGTTCCTGCCGAGCACCCCGTACGGCCTGCGCGGCAAGGGGCACTTCGGCGAGGGCTTCTACACCGCGCCGAATCCGCCGCACGGGGCGGTCGTCACCTACTACCTGAAGGAGGCGCTGAAGACGCAGCGGCAGCAGCGCCTCGACGCCGACAAGGAGATCGCGAAGAAGGGCGGCGACGCCGCGTACCCGACGTGGGACGCGCTGCGCGCTGAAGACCGCGAAGAACCGCCGGTGGTGACGCTCACGGTGAAGGACGAATCCGGTAACGTGGTGCGGCGCATTCACGGGCCCACGGGCGCGGGATTCCATCGTGTGGCGTGGGACCTGCGGTACCCGCCCACCTCGCCGACCGATCCGACGGCGGCGATCGATCCGCAGAACCTGTGGAGTTCGCTGCCGGTGGGTCCGCTCGCCGCCCCCGGGAAGTACACCGTCACGATGACGATGACCGGGGGCACGGGGGACGTCAGCGTCGGGTCGCAGACCTTCGAGGTGGTGCCGATCACGAACACCGCCGTGACGCCGCAGCAACGGGCCTCCGACCTGGCGTTCCAGCAGAGCGTGGGCCGGCTGCAGCGGGCCGTGCTGGGGTCGGTCGAGGTGGCGCAGGCCGCGCGGCGGCAGCTCGATCTGGCGAAGCACGCGGTGTTCGATACGCCGAAGGCCGACGCGGCGCTGATGGCCGACGTGCGGGCCCTCGACAGCCGGCTGCGCGATGTCCTGGTGCAGCTCAACGGCGATCACGTCGTGGGCCGCTACAACGAGCCGACGCCGCCGGCCATCGTCGACCGCGTGCAGACGGTGGTGGGCGGGATGCTGGCGTCGACGGTGCCGGCGACGGCTACGCAGCGCGAGAACTACCGGATTGCCGCCGAGGCGTTCGGCCCGGTGCTCGAGCAGCTGCGCGTGATTGTCGAAGTCGACATGAAGGCCCTCGGCGACAAGCTGGAGGCTGTCGGGGCCCCGTGGACGCCGGGGCGGGTGCCAAGGTGGAGGCCGGAGTAGAGAAGAGGAAGACAGAAGCAAGAAGCAAGAAGCAAGAAGCAAGAAGGGATCACGCTGTCACGCTGCACGCTGAACCGTGAACCTGGAACCTGGAACGTGAAAACTCGGAACCTGGCGGGCGGCTGCGCCGGTCGCCGCCGCAGTTCAGTTGTCGGTCGGTGGTTTCGGCAGGATTCAGCTGCACGCCCATGACTCGATCGCGCGGACGCCCGGTGCCCGGATGGCTTCTGATGGCGGCGGTGTGTGTCGCGCCCGCCTTCGTGCACGCAGGCCCGCAATCACTGACAGCGACGGCGGCCGTGACTGCGCCGCCGCGATGGAGCGTCGAGCTGCTTCGGCAGCCGCCGGAGTGGTATGGCTCGGCTGCCGCGCGCGCGGTTGCCGACAGCGTCCTCCGCTATCAGTCCCCGCAGGGCGGCTGGCCCAAGAACACGAACCTGGCGGTGCCGCCGCGCGGTCCCGCGGACGTGCCCGGGCCGGACGATGGGGTGGCCAACACGATTGACAACGGCGCCACGACAACGCCGATGCGGTTCCTGGCGCTGGTGGCGCAGGCAACCGGCGAGGAGCGTTATCGGGCGGCCTTCACGGCCGGGCTGCAGTACCTGCTGGCGGCCCAGTACCCGAACGGCGGCTGGCCCCAGTTCTGGCCGCTGCGCGCCGGTTACTACTCGCACATTACTTACAACGACGGTGCGATGGCGAACGTCCTCGAACTCCTCCGGCACGTCGCGGGCGGGCGGCCGCCGTACGGGTTCGTCGAGACCGGGCAACGCGCGCGCGCGGCGTCCGCCGTGGAGCGCGGCATCGGGGTCATTCTCCGCACGCAAGTCACGCAGCGCGGCCGATTGACGGCCTGGTGCGCGCAGCACGACGAGCGGACGCTGGCACCGGCGTGGGCCCGCAACTACGAGCCGCCGTCGTTGTCCGGGCACGAGACCGTGGGGATCGTGCGCCTCCTGATGGGCGTCGAACGGCCGTCGCCGGCGGTCATTGCGGCCGTCGAGGGCGCGGTCGCCTGGCTCGGGTCCGTGGCCCTGACGGGGCTGCGCATGGAGACCTTCACCGACCCCCAGGGCCAGCCCGACCGGCGCGTCGTGGCGGACGCGTCGGCCGGGCCGCTCTGGGCGCGGTTCTACGAATTGGAGACCAACCGGCCGATCTTCCTCGGGCGCGATCGGGTGGTCCGGTATCGGCTCAGCGAGATCGAGCGCGAACGCCGGGCCGGCTATGCCTACTACGGCGAGTGGCCGGCGCCGCTCCTGGCGACCGAGTACCCGGCCTGGCGCAAGGCGCTCGTCCTGAACCCGGACGCTCCCGCCTCTGTCAGCGGCTCAGGCGATTGACCATCCGCCACTGGCCGTTCTGCCGCGCCAGGTGCCAGTAGGACACCGTCTGCCCGGCCGTCACCAGCACGGACGCGATGTCGCCATAGCTGTCGAGCACCACGGCCGCCGGGTTCGGCGGCGTTCCGGCCCGGCGCTGGCGGATCGTCTCGACAGTCATCTCCCGGGTGCCCTCCCGGATGAACAGGCGCCCGGTTGGCCCGGGGCCGAACGTCCGCAGCGCCACCTCCGGATGAACAAGGCGTTCGACCGTGGCCACGTCGGCGGCCGGGACGGCGGCGAAGTAATCGGCAAACACCTTGACGAGAGCGGTCCTGTCGGCGTCGGCATTGACAGCCGCCGTGGGTGAGGGCGGCGTCCACAGCACGTTGGCGAGCTGCCACCGGCCGTCCACCTTCACGACGTGCAGGTAGTCGTTGAAGGCGGCCGTGAAGATCTTCGCGGAGGCCATGTCGGCGCGGATGTCCAGGAGCGCGTAGCTGATGTTGCGGGCCTGCTCGGGCGTCGCCTTGCCGCCGCCGGCCCGCGTCGCCTCGATGAGCGTGTCGGCATTCATCGGCACCAGCACGGCCTGGCTGCCGTCACGACCCATCAGGCCGCGTTTCGTCAACAGCGGGTGGAGGGCCCGCTCCATCCGTTCCACGGCTCCCTGGTAGTACCCTTCGGCGTAGTCGTAGGCGGCCTGGCGGATGGCCTCCTTGTCCGGGTCCGGGGCGGTCAGGTTCTGCGCGTTGGGCGCGGCGGCCAGCAGCGAGACGGCTGCAACGATAGCGGGCAATCGGGTCATAGTGCCTCCCGGGCGCCGACACGGCGCCCCTCACGTGTCGAGGACGAGCGCCGGCTGCAGGAGGTTCCCCACGGCCCTGCACCATCTTCGTCGGCCGAAAACTGTGATAATCAATCCCGGATTGATTTATGCACTTCCTGCACGAAATGCATAAATCAATCCGGGGTTGATTTATCAACTTGGGGGAGAGGAATCATGCGTGCCCAACAGTCATCGATCGCTGTGACGCTGGCCGTGCTCATCGCTGTGCTGGCGGCGCTGGCGGTGGCGCCGGTGGCGCTGTCCGCCGGAACCGACCAGGCCGACCTGGCCATGGTAGCCCGCATCCGCACCGAGGGGATCAAGCACTCGCAGGTGATGACGCTGGCCGGATACCTGTCGGACGTCATCGGGCCGCGGCCCGGGGGCTCGCCGGCCGTCGATCGGGCCAACCGGTGGGCCGCCGACACAATGAAGGGCTGGGGCCTCGAGAACGTCGCGCTGGAGCCCTACGACAACTTCGGCGTCGGCTGGGCACCGCACTACGTCAGCGCCCATCTGCTGAAGCCGCACTACGCGCCGCTGCTGGCCATCTCGGTGGAGTGGGGCTCGTCGACGGCAGGCAGGATCACCGGCGAGCCGCTCTACGTCCAGATCACCTCGCCTGCGGACTTCGCGAAGTACAAGGGCCGGCTCAAGGGGCGTATCGTGCTCTACCAGCCGCCGCGAGCCACGAAGCCCCACTTCGCGGCGGCGGCGAAACGGCACGACGCCGCAAGCCTCGCGGCGCTGGCCGAATACCCGATTCCCGACGTGGAGCCGCTCGGCCAGGACTACGTCCGCGGGTTCGCCGATGAGCTGGAGGACTTCTTCCGCGCCGAGGGCGTGGGCGTGCTCGTGTCGCCGAGCGGCGCCGGCCGCGGCGATTACGGCAGCGTGACGGCCACGGGCATCCGTTCGGCGCGGAATCCGAACCGACCGCGTCCGCTGCCCGAGATCATCCTCGCCGTCGAGCACTACAACCGCATCGTCCGCATCGTGGACGAGTATCGCGAGCCCGCGTCGATGGAGGTGGAGGTCCGCACGCAGTTCTACGACCAGGACCTGCGCGGCTACAACGTCGTCGCCGAGATTCCCGGCACCGACAAGAAAGACGAGATTGTCATGCTGGGCGGCCACATCGACTCGTGGAGCCCGGGCACCGGCGCGGCCGACAACGCCGCCGGCGTGGCCGTGTCGATGGAAGCCGTGCGCATCCTCAAGGCCCTCGGCGTGAAGCCGCGCCGCACGATTCGCGTCGTCCTGTGGAGCGCCGAGGAGAAGGGCTGGGTCGGCTCGCGCGCCTACGTGGAGCAGCACTTCGGCGACGTGGGGACGATGACGCTGAAGCCCGAGCAGGCGAAGGTATCGGCCTACTTCAACTTCGATAACGGCACCGGCCGCATCCGCGGCATCCACCTGCAGCAGAACCTCGAGGTGGGCCCGATCTTCGCCGAATGGATGAAGCCGTTTGCCGACCTCGGCATGACGCAGATCGTCACGCGCTCGACGGGCGGCTCCGACCACGGCGCGCTGGACTACATCGGCATTCCCTCGTTCCAGTGGATCCAGGACCCGGTGGACTACAGCACGCGGATTCATCACACCAACCTGGACGTGTTCGATCACCTGGTGCCGGAAGACCTGATCCAGTCGGCGGTGATCACCGCGAGTTTCGTGTATCACACGGCCATGCGCGACCAGATGCTGCCGCGAAAGCCGCTGCCGGGCCCGTTCAAGTACCCGGTCAGGAGGTAGTGCAGGGCGTGTCCCCGGGTGTCACACCCTGCGGGTATACTGCCCGCGCCATGGTGACCGACCCGTTCGTCGTCCAGCTTCATGACCTCTGCCGGGCATTCCCCACCCGCACGAAGTGGGTGTTCGTGCCGACCCACGCCCTCGGCGTCACCCTGGGCGAACGCCTGGCGCGCGAGGGCACCGACTGGGTCAACCTGCGGTTCGTCACGCCCCTGGCACTGGCCACCGACACCGCCATGCCGTTCCTGCTCGAGCGCGAACTCGAGCCGGCCGACGACGAACTCGGGCCGGCGCTGGTGCTCGATCTGCTGCAGGATCTCCCGCCGGCGGTGCCGGCTTATTTCCGGAAGCTGCCGCCGCACCCGCTGCTGGGCGAGGCGCTGTGGCGCTCGCTGAAAGAGCTGCGGCTGGCCGGCATCACCTCCGATTCACTCCCGGTCTCGGCGTTTGGCGACGCCACAGCCAAGCACGCCGAACTCCAGGCGCTGCTGGCGGGATTCGAGGCCTTTCTCTCCGCCCGCCGCCTGGCTGACCCCGCCTTGGTTTACGCCGAGGCCGCGCGCCGGCCCGAGTGGTGCCCGGTGAACCCCGGCGACCTGCGTCTCGACGCGCCGGATGTCGTGTGGGCTCCGCTCGTCCGCCGCTTCCTCGACTCCATTCCGGGCGAACGGATGGCGCCGTCGGTCGCCCGGTTGGCCGGCGTGAGCGATCCCCGGCGGATGGCGGGTCGCCCGCGCCACGCCGCGGAGCCCGTCTCGCCGCTGGCCTGGCTCAGGATGCCGGACGCGATGGCCTCCGCACTCGTGCCGCCCGGCGGATCCCTCGGCGTGTTCAGCGCTGGCGGCCGCGAGGCGGAGATCGAGGAGGTGTTGCGCCGGGTTCTCTCGCCCCACCCGGAGGCGGCTCCCCTCGATGCGGTCGAAATCGCGTGCGTGTCGCACGACGATGCGTGGCTGGTGTGGCTGAAGGCGCGGCGATACGGCCTGCCTGTGACGGTGGCCGGCGGCGTGCCGCTGGAGGCCGCCCGCCCCGCCCGGGCTCTGCTGGCGTGGTGCGAGTGGGTGGAGGACGGGTTCCCGGCCTCCGGCCTGCGGCGCATGCTCCAGTCGGGCGATGTCGTCGTCGACCTTCCGGCGCGCGTCAGCCCGGGCACCGCGGCGCGCCTGCTGCTCACGTCGGAGGCCACGTGGGGACGTGACACGTACCGACGCGCGCTGGGCGCACTGGCGGCCCGCAGCCGTGAGGCTGCCGCCAATGTCGAGGCCGACGACCAGGCGCGCGCGCGCGCGGCCGAGCGGGCCGCGCAGGCGGAGGCGCTGGGCGGATGGATCGACGGCCTCATCGCCGCCGTGCCTGAGCCCGTGCCCGCCGACCCATCGCCCGGACCGGGAAGCGCCGTCATCGATCGCGGCCGCCTCATGACAGCCGCCCTGGCATTCGTCCGCGAGCATGGTCGCGTGGTGGACGGCGTGGACCGCGCGGCACGCGCGGCCTGCGAAGCCGCGCTCGCCAGGCTCCATCGACAGGGGAGCGGCGCGTGCAGCCTGGCCGACGGCCTGACGTTCGTGCGCGCCGCGCTGGTGAGCCGGCGCGTCTGCGCCGAGGGGCCCAGGCCCGGCAGCCTGCACGTGGCGCAGCTCGATCACGCCGGGCTGGCCGGGCGGCCGCTTACCTTCGTCATCGGCCTCGAAGAGGGTCGCGTGTTTCCGCAGCCCTTCGAGGATCCCGTCCTGCTCGACCACGAACGCGCGGGGGTGCACCCTGACTTGCCGCGCTCGCAGGATCGCGTGGACGAAGCCGTGTGGGCGGTCCTGTCGCGCCTGGCGGCCCTGCCCTGGCCGGCACCGGCCGCAGCGGCGCCGGGGCGGGGCGGCATTGGGCCGTCGGTGTGCCTGAGTTATTCGGTGCGCGACCTGCGCGAGAACCGGCCCACGCTGCCGTCCTGGCTGGTGCGGCACGCGTACCGGCTGATGCCGAACGGCGAGGTCCCGTTCGAGGCGTTCGTCGGCGAACCGGTGTCGGTGGTCTGCCCGAGCCCCCACGATGCGCTGGCCGAGTCTGGCTGGTGGCTCACCACCCTCAAGCAGGCCGGGCCGGATGGCCGCCAGGCCGTTGCCGCCGCCTTCCCCGCGCTGGCCCAGGGCGAGGCCGCGGAGGCGGCGCGCGACTCGGATACGTTCACCGAGTACGACGGCCACGTGCCCGCGGCAGGCCCGGCCCTGGACCCGCGGCAATCTGGCGAGCCGGTGTCGGCCACGTCGATCGAGCGGCTGGGCGAGTGCCCGTTCCGCTACTTCCTCGAGCGGGGCCTCGGCCTCGAGCCCATCGACGAAGACGACGACGGTGACGATGTGTGGCTGGATGCGCTGGGCTACGGGTCGCTGATGCACAGCCTCTACGCGGACGTCATGCGCGAAGGGCGCGCACGCGGGATCCCCGTCACCAGCGCCGCGTTCGGGGCCTGGATGCACGCGCGCGCAGAGGAACGGCTGGCGGCGCTGCGCGAGACGAACCCGCCGCCGTCGCCGCAGGTCTTCGATGCCGAGCGCGACCGGGTGCTGCGCGACGTGGGCGTCTTCCTGCGCCTCGAAGAATCGGCGGCCGGCGAGGGTCGCACGCCCGTGGCCTTCGAAGTGGGATTCGGCGTCAGGCGCGACGCTGACGAGCAGGTGCCGGAGCCCTTCGGGCAGGGCGAACCGGTCGCCATCTCCGTCGGCGGGCGCGACGTGCGGTTCCGCGGGCGCATCGACCGGATCGATCGGCTGGTCGATGGCCGCTTCGAGGTGACCGACTACAAGACCGGCGGATTCTACAAGCCGAAGTACAAGGGCGTGTTCAGCCGCGGCCGCCTGTTCCAGCCCGTCGTCTACGCCCTGGTGGCCGAGCGGCTGCTGCGGCGCTCGTCGAAGGGCGCCACGGTGCGCGGCGGCCGTTACTACTTTCCGACCGCGAAGGGCGAGGGCGCCGTACACCCGGTGGCGCGACCGCCGGCGGCCACCACCGACGCCGTGCTGTCTGCACTGTTCGACGTCGCGGCCGGAGGCGCGTTCCTGGCGGCGCCCGTCGATGACGCGATCCGTCGGAAGGACGGCGACCCCTGCAGCCTGTGCGAACTGGGGGGCGCGTGCGGGTTCAACGCGACCGGGCGCGCGCATGCGAAGTTCCGGGACTCGAGCGCGCGAGCGCTCGATCCCCTGAGGAGGCTCCGTGAAGCCGAGTAACGACACCCGACGGACCGCGCCCGGCGCCGCGCCGGAGCCGACGGTTGCGCGCGAGCCCGTTGCGCGCAAGCCCGTTGCGTGCGAGCCGGCCGCGCTGGCCGACGCGGCCGCCCGCGAGACGATCCGGACGGCGCTCGACCGCAACCTCCTCGTCGAGGCCAGCGCCGGTTCGGGCAAGACCCACAGCCTGGCCCAGCGTATGGCTGCCGGGATTGCCTCCGGAGCCTGCACCGTGGACGGCATGGCGGCCGTCACGTTTACGCGCAAGGCGGCGGCCGAGCTACGCGGGCGCTTCCAGCAGGCGCTCGAGGCGCGCCTGCGCGACGAGCCCGACCCCATCGTCCGGGAACGCCTGGCGGCGGCGTTGTCCGGGATCGAGCGGCTGTTCACGGGCACCATCCACGCGTTCTGCGCGCGGCTGCTGCGCGAGCGGCCGGTGGAGGCAGGGCTCGCGCCGGGTTTCACCGAACTCGATGAGGTGGAGAACGACGCACGCCGCCGCGCGGCCTGGCGCGACTTCATCGCCCAGGAGCGTGCGGGCGGGTCGGTGCGGCTGCAGCGCGTGCTCGATGCCGGCCTGCAGCCGCGCGACCTCGACGATGCCTTCAGGAAAGTCTCGCTGTTCGAGGAGGTGACGTTTCCGGCACCCGAGGTGGCGTGCCCGGACATCGCGCGAGGCTGGGCCAGTGTCGAGACGCTGGCTGCGGCGCTGCGCGTGCTGGGTCCCGAACCGATTCCCTTCGACACGGGCTGTGCCACGCGCGGCAAGCTGCGTCGGACGCTGTGGAAGCTCGACCACGCGCGCCGCGACCGGGCTCCCGAGCTGATGGACGTGCTGCGGCTGTGGCAGGCCGAGCCGAGGTTCGTGCAGAAGGAGTGGCATCCCGACGCGAAGGAGAAGAAGCGCCGCACCCAGGAGGCCGAGCGGCTGGTTCTCGAGTTCCAGCAGCAGACGGTCGTGCCGTACCTGGAGCAGTGGCTGCCGTTCGTCTACCACCAAGCCATGGATCTGCTGCTGGCGGGGCGCGCGTTCGCCCGCGCGGCGCGGCTGCGCGATCAGACCCTGAACTACGA
Organism: uncultured Vicinamibacterales bacterium; assembly: GCA_964396055.1. Lineage (GTDB taxonomy): Bacteria > Acidobacteriota > Vicinamibacteria > Vicinamibacterales > JAKQTR01 > CAYJPV01. The sequence continues at coordinate 28,942 of CAYNDV010000035.1, forward strand.
GGACCTGCTGCAGCTGGCGGCGCGCCTGCTGCGCGAGCGCGCCGACGTGCGCGCCGCCCTGCGCCGGAAGTACGGGCGCCTGTTCGTGGACGAGTTCCAGGACACCGACCCGGTGCAGGCCGAGGTCATCGTCCTGCTGACCGCCGAAGAAAGGGGCCAGGCCCCTTTTGCGAATGACCTAAAACGCGAGAATCGTGCCAGCGAGGGGGATGCGGACGGGGCCCTGGACTGGCGTACGGCGAAACTCGTGCCGGGTGCGTTGTTCGTGGTTGGCGATCCGAAACAGTCGATCTACCGCTTCCGCCGGGCCGACATCGAGGTCTACAACCAGGTGAAGCAGCTGATCGTCGACGGCGGCGGCCAGGTGGTGCAGTTGACCACCTCGTTCCGGTCCCGCCCGGAGCTGTGCGAGTGGACGAACCGCGTCTTCGCCGGGCCCGGCGGGTTCGGGGCCGAAACCACGCCCGAGCAGCCGGCGTTCAGCCCGCTCCAGGCCCGGCCGTCGGCCCGCGATTCGAAGGGCGTGGCTCCGGCGGTGCAGGTGCTGACGGTGGAGGCCGACGTCGACCGGACCGAGGTTCCTGACACGGAGGCCGGGTGCATGGCCCGCTACATCCGCGCGGCCATCGACGCCGGCCAGCCGGCCGGCGACTTCCTGATCCTCACCCGCAAGACGAAACACCTGGCCATCTACGCCGCGGCGCTCGAAGAGGCGCAGGTGCCGGTGGAGGTGAGCGGCGCCGGCGCCTTTGGCGACTCGGCGGATGTCGTCCTGGTGGCATCACTCCTGCGGGCGCTGGCCGACCCGGACGACAGCGTGGCCATCGTGGGCGCGATGCGCGGGCCGCTGTTCGGCGTCAGCGACCGGGCGCTCTACGAATGGCGGCGTCGCGGCGGCACGTTCCGGCTGCGCTGGGACGGTGCGTACGCGCTGCCTGATGGCGCGCTGCCCGAGGCTGCCCGGCCCGGGGCCGCCGGGGCGGAGACACCCGCCGGGGGCGACGCTGCCCGCAAAGCGCTGGAACGCCTGAGCGAATGGTATCGGCTCACGCGCGAGCAACCGCTGCCGGTGGCGCTCGAGCTGATTCTGGAGCAGTCGGGGTTCCTGGCGTGGGTGGCGTCGGGGGCGCCCGGCGGCGCCCCGGCCGGCGACCTGCTCCAGGCGGTGGAGCGGGCGCGGCAGGTGGCCGAGCGGGGCGGGTCGCTGGCCGACCTGGCCGACGCGCTCGAGGCGGAGATCGAGGCGGCCGAGACCGAGGCGCGCTGCCTCGAGCCCGGGCGGTCGGACGTCGTGCGCGTGATGAACCTGCACAAGGCCAAGGGGCTCGAGGCCCGGGTCGTGTTCCTGGCCGACGCGCCGCACGGCGTCAAGGCGCGCGTCGATCTGCGTATCGACCGCCGGGCCGGCTCGCCGCTGGGGTACCTGAAGATCGTGCGCCCGAAGAAGGACGAGAGCCAGAAGCGGCCGTCGGAGGTGCTGGCGCTGCCCCCGGGCTGGGGCGCGCACGAGACGACGGAGTTGGCGTTCCTCACGGCCGAGGAGGTGCGCCTGCGCTATGTGGCCGCCACGCGCGCGAAGGACCTGCTGGTGGTGTGCCGGTGGGCGGGCAGTGATCAGCACGCCTTGAAGCCGTGGGACCCGTTCGAAGCGGATCTCGATGACGCGCCGGAGCTGGTGGTGCCGGCGGACCTCCCGGCCGACGCTGACGGCAGGACCGACCTGCGGCCGGCCACCCGGGCGGCGGCGGCCGCGGCACGCGGCCGGCGGCTCGAACGCGCGCGCCGGGCCAGCGTGGCGGTGGTGTCGGTGGGCGAGCACGTGAAGCACGAGGATGGACGGCCGCGCCGCGAGGAACCCCCGTCGGGCGAGGCGGGTCCTGGCCCATCCGGAGAGCCCGGCCCCGCGGCGTCCGGCGAGCCCGCTGGCGCGGCCTGGGGCACGCTGCTCCACGGCCTGCTCGAGCACGCCATGCGCCACCCGGCGTCCACGCGCGAGGATCTGGCCAGGCTGGCGCGCTGGCTCACGGTCGAGTTCGACGAGTTGCGGCCGGTCATCGGCGAGGCTCTCGACTGGGTGGAGGCCGTGCGGCGGTTGCCGTTCTGGGACGATGCGCGGGCTGCCGGCGCCGAGTGCCTGGTGGAAGTGCCGTTCGCGGTGCGGCTGGAGGCCCCGCCGGGCGGGGTGCCCACGATCCTGCGCGGCATCATCGACCTCATCTACAGGTCGGAGGCCGGCTGGCGGCTGCTCGACTACAAGAGCGACCGGCTCGACGGCGTGGCCGACATCGAGGCGGCCCTGCGCGCGCGGCACGGGGCGCAGCTGGCCGACTACGCCGACGCCTGGCAGCGGGCGACGGGCGCGCGCGTCCTCTCGCGCCACGTGGTCTCGCTGCGGGCGGGCCGTGTCGTCTCTGTCGGCGACAAATCAACCCCGGATTGATTTATGCATTATTGTGTCGAGTCTGCATAAATCAATCCGGGATTGATTTGCGCGCGCGCTGTGACCCCGCGCGTCACACTCGTCCCTGATACTGATCTCGAGGGGGATCAGAGACGATGGCCAAGAGCGTGCGGGCGGCGGGGAAGGGGAACGGGCGCGGTGTGACGGCGGCGTCGCGGGCGGCGGGGGCTGCGGGGCGGGCCGTTGAGCCGCCCGTGGATCCGAGTGTCGACCGGGCGCTCGGCGCGCCGGTATGGCCGCGATTCGAGAACAGCGCCCACGTCGTTCTGTGGCCCGGCGGGCGGCGCGTGCTGTCGCCCGAAGACCTTGAGCGCGCGTGCCTGCCCCGGCTCACGAAGGTGCTGGAGCAGGCCCTGTTGTGGGACGGCCGCCATCCCTCGTTCGGCTGGATGGTGGGCGACCACACCATCGTCTGCGTCGAAACAATGGTGACGCCCGACGCCAGCCTCTACGTGCAGTTCTGGAGCGAGCCGCAGGAGCCGGTGCTGTGGGAGGTCAGTTCGGGCCACGCCAACCCGGGCGCACGCCCGTTCATCAAGGGCGAGCCCTCGCGTCGCCTGCGGGCGATGGGGTTCCGCATCGGCGGCGAGGCCCGCAACTTCGGACGGCGGGTCACCGTGGGCACCCGTGACGAGGCCGCGCAGGTGGCCCGCGACGTGTTGCGCATCTACCACGAGGCGCTGGGCTACCGCGGGCGCACGCCGCTGACCGTGGAGGTGCACCGCTGCCGCCGGGCGGCGGCGGCGCGCGTGATCAGCGGGGTGACCCCCGAGGACATCCGGAAGCTGCTTGTCCGCGCGGGGTTCGGTGCGACGCCGGCCGAACCGGAAGACGGCCGCCCGCGCCTGACGGGCACGCAGGGCGAGTTCTCGTTTGACGTCACGCTGGACGCGCGCGACGAGGAGACGGGCCTGTACACCGCGGTCGACGTGGCGGCGCCGGTGGCGCCGTTCGAAGGCACGGACATGCTCGTCGAGATGAATCTCCTCAACCAGATGTCGCGTGTCGGCTGTGCGTGGATCGCGGGCGGGAGCCGTGTCGTCGTGATGGGCACCAGCCTGGCCTTCGTTGGCGGCCTTACCGAGGCGCACATCGTCGAGCGCCTGACGGCGTGGGTGCGGCTGGCGATGGTGACGATCACCGACCTGGCGCCCACGCGGACGCGCGCGAAGGACGGGACGCGCGCGAAGGGCGGCAGGCGCGCGAAGGGCGGGAAGAGCGCGGCGGGTAGCCGAGGCGCGAAGGACGCCGCGGCGGGGACGACGCTGGTCCACTGACAAATCAACCCCGGATTGATTTATGCAATTTAGCGTTGAGTTTGCATAAATCAATCCGGGATTGGTCTGTACGGAGGTGCCCGGACCACGCGCCGCTCGCACGGCCGGCTCGGGCGCGTCCTGTCTCCCGATTGAAACAACGGCGTAGCTTCGGCGAATGACCTCTGTCGTCAAACCGGTGTGTGACGATTACGTCTAATGACGATCGAGGGAGGGCCGGCCGGGGTGACGAGCGGGGCGACGAAGACGCGGAGCCGGATGACGCGGCAGCAGTATGTGGGCTGCCTGCTGGGAGGCGCGGTCGGCGATGCGCTGGGCGCGCCGGTGGAGTGCCTGTCGATCGAGGAGATTCGCCGGCAGTACGGTCCCGCCGGCGTGACGGGGATGACGTCGAGACGGCCGCCTTCTGCCGCCGGCGTCGCGCGCGGCGCGCCCCTGCGGCGATCCGACGAGGCGGCGCCTCTGGCGCGTATCACCGATGATACACAAATGACCCTCTTCACCGCGGAGGGTCTGTTGCGGGCGCACAACCACTGGCGCGAGAACGGCAGCGCCAGGCGCGCCGACTTCGTCTACCGCGCGTACCTGCGCTGGCTCGAGACGCAGGGGGTGCGGGCGCGGGGGCTGCGCGCGGTCGACCGCGACGGCTGGCTGAGGGGCCTGAAGGCGCTGCGCGAGCGCCGCGCGCCTGGGGCCACGTGCCTGTCGGCCCTCGAGAGTGGCCGCCGCGGCACCATCGACGAGCCGATCAACACCAGCAAGGGCTGCGGGGGCGTCATGCGTGTGGCGCCGGTCGGCCTGGTGTGCGTCGATCCGTTCCAGGGCGGCTGCGAGGCGGCCGCGCTCACGCACGGCCATCCCAGCGGCTACCTCGCCGCGGGCGTGCTGGCGGCCGTCGTCGCGGGGTGCCTGAAGGGGTATCTGCTGCGCACCGCCATCGCGCGCGCCACGACGCCGCTCAGGCGGTACCCGCGGCATCGCGAGACGCTGGCGGCGGTGAAGGCGGCGGTGGCGCTGGCGTCGAGCGCCCGGCCGACGCCCGAGAACGTGGCAAAACTCGGCCAGGGGTGGGTGGCGGAAGAGGCCCTGGCGATTGCGCTCTTCTGCGCGCTGACGGCCCGCGGCTTCCGCGACGGCGTCCTGGCGGCGGTGAATCACTCGGGCGACAGCGACAGCACCGGCGCCATCACGGGGAACATCCTGGGCGCGGCGCTGGGCGTGCGGGCCATTCCGCGCACGTGGCTGGCGCAGCTCGAGCTTCGCGACGTCATCGAGACGGTGGGCGACGACATTTACCGGCACGTCGGCAGCCAGGCCCGCCGGCTGCCGGACGACTTCGACCGCTATCCGCCGTGGTGACAAATCAATCCCGGATTGATTTATGCAGCCAGGCGCACCGAGTGCATAAATCAATCCGGGATTGATTAACGGGCGTCAGAACTCCGTCTCGCCCTTGGCGCGCGGGTCGAAGTTGATGCCGGCGCGCTTGAGGGCGGCGATAAAGCTGTCGCGGTCGGGGCACTTCATGTACGCCTCCATGTGCTCCACCTTCTTCGCCAACATCAGCTCGATCAGCGCGTCGTTCATCAGCCGCTGGCCGTAGGCGCGGCCCGTCTGCATCTGCGAGGTGATCTGCACGTTCTTCCCCTCGCGGATCAGGTTCGCGATCGCCGGCGTGATGAACAGCGTCTCCATCGCCGCCACGCGCCCGCCGCCGATCTTCTTCAGCAGCGTCTGGCTGATCACGGCCTTCAGCGCGTCCGAGAGCATCACGCGCACCTGCTGCTGCCGGTCGGCGGGGAACTGGTCGACGATGCGGTCCACCGTGGCGATGGCGCTGTTGGTGTGCAGCGTGCCGAAGACCAGGTGGCCCGTCAGCGCGGTCTCGAGCGCGATGGCGATCGTCTCGAGGTCGCGCATTTCGCCCACCAGGACGATGTCCGGGTCTTCGCGCAGGGCGGCGCGCAGGCCCGACTTGAAGCTTTCGGTGTGCGTGCCCACCTCGCGCTGGTTGATCAGGCATTTCTTGCGCGGGTGGACGAATTCGATCGGGTCTTCGATGGTCAGGATGTGGTCCGTGCGCCGGCGGTTGGCCAGGTCGATGATGGCGGCCAGCGTGGTCGACTTGCCGGAGCCCGTGGGGCCCGTCACCAGGACCAGGCCCTTGTGCATCATGGCCAGGCGTTTTACCTGTTCGGGCAGGCCGAGTTTGTCGGGGTCGGGGATCTCGTTGGGGATGACGCGGCAGACGAGGCCCGGGCCCTGCTGATCGCGGAAGTAGTTCATGCGCAGGCGGCAGCCGCCGGCGTCGAAGGTGTAGGCGAAGTCGGCGTCGCCCGACTCGCGGAAGCGGGCCCACGCCGGGCCGGGCGCGACGGCTTCCATCATGGCCAGCAGCGCGTCGGCGCTGAAGGGCTCGAGGCCGGGCAGCGGTTCCAGGTCGCCGTGGACGCGCGCCATGGGCGGCTCGCCCGTGGTCAGGTGGAGGTCCGAGCCCTGGCGTTCGAGCAGCGTGGCGAACAGCCGGTGCGCCGCGGCGGCGGCGGCGTCGGTGTGGGCCGCGTGGCTGGTGTCGGTGCTGGCGTGTGCGGCGAAGGGGACAATCGACATACGCGTCTCCACGTGAGGGCATCCGTCCGTTGCCCGGCCGCGCGGCGGGACACCGCGGGCGGGACGCGGGCGGGTAGCCTGGCCCGTAGTCTCACAATCGACACAGGACGCGTTCAGCTTGA
>CAYNDV010000036.1:0-6878 GCA_964396055.1 uncultured Vicinamibacterales bacterium
AGCCTCTAGCCTCTAGCCTCTAGCCTCTAGCCTCTAGCCTCTAGCCTCCAGCCTCGTCCTCGAGATCCTGCATCTTGAGCCCGATGGCGCGCTCGATGGCCTGGAGATCGGGGAGTTCCTCGGGGTCCACCAGCGTCAGCGCCTTGCCGGTGGCCTCGGCCCGGCCGGTGCGGCCCGCGCGGTGCACGTAGGCGTCGGGCCCGTGGGGCACCTCGTAGTTCACCACCAGTTCGATGCCGTCCACGTCGAGTCCGCGGGCGGCGATGTCGGTGGCCACCAGCGTCTTGACCCGGCCCGACCGGAACGCCTCGAGGGCTGCCGTCCGATCGGCCTGTGTCCGGTCGGCATGCAGGGCCGCGCAGCGGATGCCGCGTCCCGACAGCGTCGACGCCAGCCGGTCGGCGAACCGCTTGGTCCGCACGAAGATGAGCGTCGGCTCGCGATGGCGGCGCAGCAGGTCGCCCAGGAACTCGGCCTTGTTGCGGTCGGCCACGACGTGCGCCATGTGCGTGATGGTCTTGGCCGGTCCCCCCGCCCGCCCGATCTGGATGAGTTTCGGGTCGCGCATCACCTGCTCGGCCAGCTTCACCACGTCCGACGACGTCGTGGCCGAGAAGAGCAGCGTCTGGCGCGTCGGCGGCAGCGCCGAGACGATCCGGCTGACGTCGGGCCAGAAGCCCATGTCGAGCATCCGGTCGGCCTCGTCGAGGATCAGCACCTCGACGTGGCTGAAGTCCACGATGCCCGTATTCATGTGGTCCAGCAGGCGGCCGGGCGTGGCCACCACCATGTCGGCGCCGGCGCGCAGGGCCCGCGCCTGGATGTCCCCGTCCACGCCCCCGTACACCGCCACGCTGGTCAGCGTGGTGTGGTAGGCGAAGCCCGTGAAGTCGTCTTCGATCTGGACTGCCAGTTCGCGCGTCGGCGCCAGCACCAGCGCGCGAATCACGCCCGCCGACGGGGTCTCCAGGAGGCGCTGCATCAACGGCAGCAGGAAGGCTGCCGTCTTGCCCGTGCCGGTCTCGGCGCAGGCTATCAGGTCGCCGCCCGTGAACACGATCGGGAACACGGCGCTCTGCACCGGCGTCGTCCGCTCGAAGCCGCGGTCCTCGATGCCGGCCCGCAGCCGCGCATCGAGCTTGAACGCGGAGAACTCCACGGGCGTCGGATCGTGCGGCGCCACGTCGAACGGCACCACCGTGGGCGCCTGCGGGGTGGTGTGACGGGCGGTGGGCCGACGGCCCGGACGGCCTGAACGGCTGGAACGACGGGGGCTGGAAGCTCGGGAATCGGAAGTCTTGGTGGTCACGTGCTGAATGGGTCTTGCCAGTAATCCAAACGGGGTGAGGGCAGCCAGGCGGCAATCGGGCTGGCAGCGGCGGGGCGGCCATGGCGGCGGTCCCGGCAATCACCGTAACACCTTGATTATGACACGATTCCGGGCGCGGGCCCACCGGGCCAGGTCCGGGTGGCGTTTCGGCCTGTATCCCGTATGATACTCCTCGAACGACCGCGCAACGTGTCCCGCCCGGCGCGCTAGAATGGCCGGGTTCGTCGTTACCGAAAGGACATCGCGTATGACCTCCCCGATCCGGCGAGTCGGCCTCGCCTGCCTAGTCCTCCTGGTGGCTGCCGGCAGCGCGACGGCCCAGCAGGTTCAGGTGCAGGAACTGCTGTTGGACAACGGCATGACGTTCCTCTTCGTGCCGCGCAAGGGCGACCCCAACGTGGCGGCCGGGTGGGTGGCCCGGGTAGGCTCGGTCAACGAGCGGCCCGGCATCACCGGCATCTCGCACCTCTTCGAGCACATGATGTTCAAGGGCACCCGCACGATCGGGACCTCGAACATCGAGGAGGACCTGAAACTCCAGGGCGACATGGATGCGGTGAAGGCGAAGATCCGCGTCGAGGAACGGGACCAGCTGCGGCGCCTCCGGCTGGGCGAGATTGCCGACGTCCGCGATCCGAAATCCCGCACGCCGGCCCACCAGGCGCTGCTCGACGACCTGGCCGGCCTGGAGAAGCGACAGCGCGACCTCATCGTCAAGAACGAGTTCGACCGGATTTACACGAACGCCGGCGCCAGCGGCATGAACGCGAGCACGTCCAACGACTTCACGATCTACTTCATCAACGTGCCAGCCAACAAGCTGGAGCTGTGGTTCTGGATGGAGTCGGACCGGCTGGCCCATCCCGTGTTCCGCGAGTTCTACTCGGAGCGCGACGTCGTGCGCGAGGAGCGGCGGCTGCGTACCGAGAGCACGCCCACGGGCCGGTTCCAGGAGGAGTTCGAGGCGTTGTTCTGGAGCGCCTCGCCGTACCACTGGCCCGTCGTCGGCTGGCCGAGCGACGTGGAGGCCATCACCCGCGAGGAGGCCCTCGCGTACTTCGACCTGAACTACGCGCCCAACAACCTGACGGCCTGCCTGGTGGGCGACTTCGACGTCGCGACGGCGAAGCAGCTGGCGCAGCGGTACTTCGGGCGGCTCAAGCGCAACCCGCTCGACCCGCCGCCGGTGCGGACGCGCGAGATCGAGCCGCAGGCCGAGAAACGCATGACGGCGCACGCGGAGACCAACCCGCAGGCGGTGGCGCGGTACCACACCGTGGCGACAGGCCACCGCGACGAGGCGGCGCTCGACGTGCTGGGGGCGATCCTGAGCGGCCGCACGGGCCGGCTCTACAAGTCGCTCGTGCTGGACCAGAAGGTCGCCACCAACGCCAGCGCCGGGCAGAACGGCCTCAAGTGGGAAGGGTACTTCCAGCTGATGGCCACGGCGGCGCCGGGCCAGACGCCCGAGAAGGTGGAGCAGGCGCTCTACAAGGAGATCGAAAAGCTCCAGACGACGAGGGTGGAGGACCGCGAGCTGCAGAAGGTGAAGAACCAGTCGGCGGCCGACACGTTCCGCCGCGTGCAGGCCAACTTTGCCCTGATGCTGCAGCTGCTGCTGGCTGACAACACGCTCGGCTGGCGGAGCTTCAACGAGGAGCCGGCGAAGATCCAGGCCGTCACCGCCGACGACATCCAGCGCGTCGCGAAGACCTACTTCACGCCCGAGCGCCGCGCCGTGATCCTCTACTACACCAAGGCCGCGCCTGCCGGCGCCGCCGAGGCCGATCCGCTGCTCGAGGGCCTGACCGACCAGGAAAAGGCCCAGGTCCGCCAGATGCGGGGCATGATCCAGCAGCTCTCGGTGGAGCAGGCGAAGCAGATGCTGCAGAAGCTGGAGGCGTCGGCGGCCGCGGCGCCGCCGGAGCGGCAGAAGGTGATGCACGCGATCAAGACCGTCCTCCAGCAGAAGATTGGGAAGGGAGCGTAGCCATGAACCCCACACGATGCTCGGTGGCGCTCGCGGCCGGGGTCGTGGCCGCCAGCCTGCTGGCCGCGCCCGCGTCGGCCCAGGTGCCCGCCCACCCGCGCGACCTGACGTTCGCGCCGCTCTCGTTCGATCCCCCCGAGGCGGCGAAGCACCGCCGCGTCCTGAAGAACAAGGTCGTGGCCTTCGTCGTCGAGGACCACGAACTGCCGCTCGTCACCGTGGGCATCTTCATCCGCGCCGGCAACTACCTCGACCCGGCGGGCAAGGAGGGCCTGGCGGCCGCGGTGGCGTCGCAGATGCGGGCCGGCGGCGCCGGCGCCCTCAGCGCCGACGCCTTCGACGAGGACGTGGACTTCCTGGCCGCGAACCTGTCGGTGTCGCTCGGCGGCACGAGCGGCGGGGCGATGGCCAACTTCCTCGCCAAGGACACCGACAAGGCCCTTGACCTGCTGTTCGCCATGCTGCAGAAGCCCGCGTTCCAGCCGGACCGGTTCGATCTCTACAAGCGGCAGGTCCTGCAGGGGCTGGCCCGGCGCAACGACAACACCGCCGGCATCGAGGGCCGCGAATGGGGCCGGCTGATGTACGGCGGGACGTTCTTCACGACGCGGCCGGTCACGAAGGCCTCCATCGAGGGGTTGACCCGCGAGGACCTCGTGGCGTTCCACCAGCAGCACGTGCACCCCGGAAACTTCATCATCGCCGTGTCGGGCGACGTCCGGCCTGACGAGATCGCGGCGAAGCTCGAGGCCCGCATGGCCGGCTGGACCGCGCCCGCCGGGTACGTCCGGGCCGCGATCCCGAAACCCGCGCATGTGCCTGTGCCGGGCGTGTACATGGTGCACAAGCCCGACGTCAACCAGGGCCGCGTCACCATGGGGCACCTGGGCATCCAGCGCGGCAACCCGGATGCCATTGCCGTCGAGTTGATGAACGACATCCTCGGCGGGTCCGGCTTCACGTCGCGCATCACCAATCGCGTGCGCTCGGACGAAGGCCTGGCGTACAGCGCCGGGTCGAGCTTCCCGCCGGGCACCTACTACCCTGGCACCTTCAGCGCCGGCTTCCAGTCAAAGAGCGCCACGGTGGCCCAGGCGGTGCAGATCGTCCTTGAGGAGATCGCGCGGATCCGGACCACACCCGTCACTGCGGACGAGCTCGAGACCGTCAGGAATTCGGCCATCGAGGTGTTCCCGCGGCAGTTTTCCTCGGCGTCCGTCGTGGCCAGCGTGTTCGCCTCCGACGAACTCACGGGGCGCGACCCGCTCTACTGGAAGACGTACCGGGACAAGGTGCGTGCCGTCACCATCGCCGACATCCAGCGGGTGGCGCAGAAGTACCTGACCCCGGACAAGCTCGTGATCCTCGCGGTCGGCAACGTCGACGACATGCTGAAGGGCAACCCGGACAAGCCTGAGTACTCCTTCGACAAGATCCGACAAGGCCGGGAGGTGGTCCGTATCCCGCTGCCCGAGCCGAGCACGATGGTGTACCCCAGGTGATGCGGTCGCTCGCCCTCACGCTGCTGCTCGTCGTGCCCGCGGCGCTCCAGGCGTCGCAGGAGGGGCCCGGCCTGCCCTACGAGGCCGCGCGCCTGGCCATGCGCGCCGCGGGCGTGGAGGACGGGCTGCCCAACCCACGGGTGCACTGCACGTTCCGCGACAGCCGCGGCCGGCTGTGGGTGGGCACGCAGGAGGGCGTGGCCTTTCTCGGCGGCACCGGCTGGACCTACTTCCCGCTGCCGAAAGAAGCGCCGTCGGTCTACATCCGGGCGATGGCCGAGACCTCGGACGGCGCACTCTGGTTCGGCACCGAAGCCGGAGGTCTCTGGCGCCACCTCCACGGTGAGTGGAGCCACTGGACCGAGGGCAGGGGGCTGCCGGTGGCCCGGGTCAACGTGCTGCTGGCCGACGGGCTCACGCTGTGGGTGGGCACCGGCGGCGGCGGTCTGCTCAAGGGCCAGGACGGCCAGTTTGCGGCCGTGGCCGGGCCGACCGAGCCGTGGATCTGGTCGATTGCCGCGTTGCCGGACGTGGAGGGGAAGCGGCGCATCTGGGTGGGTGGCGAGCGGCAGGTGTGGTTCCAGGAAGGGGACGGCTGGCGGCGCCTGGGCGAGCGGGAAGGGTTCTGGAACGCCGGAGCCAATGCAATGGCCGCCAGACGCCGTCCCGACGGGGGAATCGAGATCTGGCTGAGTGCCTGGACGCTCGGGGTGGGCCGCCTGGATCTGACCAGCCAGAGGTTCGAAGGCCCGCTCGCCGGCAATCCCAGCCGCAGCCCCACCTCGCTCGCCGTCGTGCCCGGCGACGATGGCTTCCAGGAAGTGTGGGTGGGCACCTACGACGCCGGGATCGCGCGCTACACGGCTGGGGGATGGGACATCCTGGGGCCCTCCCGCGGTTTTCCCAGCTCGGGCGTCTACGCGCTGCTCGTCAATCCCGACGGCCGCCCGGCGCTGTGGGCGGGCACCCGCGGCGCGGGGCTCGTGTCGATCGACCCCTCAGGGTGGCGCACGATCCCTCCCGATCCGCGCCTGCCCAGCACTCAGGCGAATTGTTTCCTCGAGACCGCCGACGGCCGCGGCGGGCGCACGTTGTGGATCGGGACCGATCGCGGCCTCGTCCGCTGGAACAGCCGCGGCATCGTCGTCGACACCGTGACGAGCGGATTGCCGGCGGACTTCGTGACCGACATCAGGGAGTTTCCGGGCCGTGCCGGCCCCGAGGTGTGGGTGGCCACGCTCGGAGGCGTGGTGCGCCAGCGCGGCACCCGGTGGGAATCCGCGCCCGGCTGGGAGGCGCTCAGCCTCTATCGCGTGCAGAGCCTCGAGGCCGACCCGCTGCCTGGAGGCGGGTTGCGGGTGTACGCGGGCGGCGATGGCGGGCTGGCCGTGCTCGACGGCGGGCGCTGGCGGCTGGTGGAGGGCGGGCAGAGCCTGCCGCGGAACGCGATCGTCACGAGCCTGCTGCGCGCGGTCGACCCGGACGGCACCTCGAGCCTGTGGGTGGGCATGCGCGGCGGCGGCGTGGCGCGCCTCAAGAACGGCACGTGGCGCCGGTTCGGGATCCAGGAGGGACTGCCCAACGCGTCGGTCTACGGCCTGGCCCTGTCGCAGACGCCCGGCGGCCGGCGCTGGCTGTGGGCCACCATGGTCGGCGGCGGCGGCCTGGCCCGGCTCGACATGGACCGCCCCGACGAGGGCTTCCGGTCGTGGACGCAGGCCGAACTCTCCGGCGTCCCCACACAGGGCATCCAGCGCGTGGTGGTGAGCCCCCAGGGCGCCATGTACCTCACGACGTCGCGCGGCGTGGTCCGCATGGACGTGCAGGGCCCTGACTGGGAGCCGTGGCGCGTGACGACGTTCCGGACCAGCGACGGCCTGCCCAGCGCGGCGTCCGAGGCCGGCGCCGCGTATATCGACATGGAGGGCCGCGTCTGGGTGGGCACGGCCAGGGGCGTCGCCGTGCTCGATCCCCTGGGAGAGCGGCAGGTGCCCCCGCCCGGGCCGCCCATCATCGAGCAGGTGCTCGTGCAGGGGCGGCCCGTCGACCCCGACGC
>CAYNDV010000036.1:6978-34786 GCA_964396055.1 uncultured Vicinamibacterales bacterium
GGCCGCCCATCATCGAGCAGGTGCTCGTGCAGGGGCGGCCCGTCGACCCCGACGCGCCCATCCACCTGGGGCATCGTGATCAGCGCCTGCGCGTGGCGTTCGGCCTCCCCACGTACCTGCGCTACGAGTCGACGGTGTACCGCACGCAACTCGTGGGGCTCGAGCAGGTGCCGCAGGACTGGTCGTCGCGGGCGGAGCGTGAGTTCACCACGTTGCCGGCCGCCGGCTACACGCTGCGTATCTGGGCGCGCGACGGGTTGGGGCGCGAGTCTCCGCCCGCCGAACTGACCATCGTCGTGACGCCGCCCTGGTGGCGGACGTGGTGGGCGCTGGGCGGCGCACTGCTGGCGCTGGCGGCCCTGGTGGCCGGCCTCGTCTGGCGGCGGCACCGGGTGCTGGCCGACAAGGCGATGGCCCTCGAGGCGCTCGTGCACGAGCGGACGCGCGAGCTGGCGGCGGCCAACGACGCCCTGCAGCACCAGAGCATGACGGATCCGCTGACGGGCGTGTTCAACCGCCGGTCGCTGCCGCAGCACATCGCCGTGATCACGAACCGGCTGGTGCGCCGCTACCGCCGGGCGCCCGACGCTGCGGCCGACCCGAACCGCGATCTCGGCTTCCTGCTGCTCGACATGGACCACTTCAAGTCGGTGAACGACACCTGGGGACACCAGGCCGGCGACCGGGTGCTGCGCCAGGCGGCGGATGTCGTGCGCGCCGCCGTTCGCGAGGAGGATCTCGTGGTCCGCTGGGGCGGCGAGGAGTTCCTCATCATCGCGCTGGACACGCAGGCGGCCGAACTGCCGGTGCTGGCCGAGCGCGTCCGCGAACGCCTGGCGAACCACCGCTTCGACACCGGCGCGGGCCAGCCCATCACGCGCACCGCGTCGATCGGGTTCGTGGCCATGCCGTTGCTGGCCGACCGACCCGAGGCCTTCAACTGGGAGCAGCTTGTCTCCCTGGCCGACCAGGGGCTCTACCGGGCCAAGGCCAGCGGGCGCAACCGGTGGGTCGGGCTGTTGCCTGACCCCCGCGCGGATTCACGGTCGGCCCCGCCCGAGGCCGACTGGGACGCGCTGGTGGCCGCCGGGTACGTACGGCAGGTCGAAGGGCCGCCGAGCCCGCCCGCGTCACATGAGGCGTCCGCCGGCGACTAGCTCACTCCATCCCCACAAGCGCGATGGGCACGCTCACGCTCCCGAGCCTGGTCTCGCCGGCGCGGGCGTGCGCGGTCAACACGTATTCGCCGGGCGGCAGCGCGCTGAGATCGAGCTGGCCCATGGCCGTCACGCGGGAGCCGTCCTGCTGGGCGCTCAGGGCGGCCGCGGCCGTCGCCAGCGGCGGGCCGGATGCTCCGCTCGACACCAGGAAGGTCACGCCCGAGATCGTCACGCCGGGATCGGGATACGCATCCACCACGGCGGTGATCGTCCGGCCGGCCAGTTCGAGATCGACGCTGTGCACGAACTCGGTGTCGCTCGTCCGCGTGGCGTCCACGACGAGCAGATCGCTGAAACGCGCACCGGTGCCCGGCGTCAGCGTGGCGACGAACGCATGGGCCACGCTGCCGATGCGGCCGGCGGCGTCGGCCACCGCCACGCGCAGCGTGTGCGGTCCCGGGCGCAGGTGGAACATCCCGATGTATGGCCACGAGCCGCCGGCCACCGGCGGCGGTTCGAGCCGCTTGGCGCCCGAGGAGGAGCCCACCACCGTGCCGCGCGCGTCGAACACGGCCGACAGCACGTACAACTCGGCCGGCTCGCTGGCATCGCGGCCGATATCCGCCCGCACGAGCACGCGCAGGCCCTTGCCGTCCTGTGACTGGAACGAACGGGTCGAGACCCGGACCGGCAAGGCGCGCCTGATCTGGCCCGCCTGAAGCACGGCCACGAGGTTGGCTTCGACCGACGCCCCGGCCGTGCCGGCGGCAGCCACGGCGAACTGCTGCCGGTGGCGCACCTGCACGCCCCGCCGGGCCAGGCGCAGGCGGATCGTGTGGAGGCGCCCGTCGCGGTCGGCATCCTCGGCTTCGACGGCCAGCTCGTAGCAGCCGGCCAGTTCCCGGCCGATCCGCCCGAAGGCGCCTGACGCGTCGGCGGTGAGCCTCGTGACGGAGCCGCCGTTGGCGGCGGCCAGCGCGTCGAGGCCCTGGGCCATCACCGTCTTGTCCTGCATGAGGCTGGCGTCGGTCCGGCCTCGATCCGATCCCAGGCCCTCGAGCACGGCGGCCTCCACGTGCAGGGCCCTGATCGTGACCGACGCCGTGGCTGCCAGCGCCGTCGTCCGGCGCAGTTCCTCGACGAAGCCGCGGTCGTTGCGATCGCCCGAGTGGAACAGCCCGGCGCTCACGAGCACGACCTGCTTGCGGCCGTCGAGGGCGCGCAGGCCGCCCAGGATGCCCGAGAGGCCCGCCAGGCTGCGCACGGACTGGGCCTGGAGAGCCTGCACCATGTTGACGGCCGTGCGCTGGACTTCCTGGCGGCAGGTCTCGCGTCCGGTCGTGTCACTGTAGCCCTCGCACGTGCGATCGGACACGCGGCGGTGCGTCAGCGTATTGCCCGCGGCGATTTCCGCCGCCTCGGAGATGCTGATGGCCATGATGGGCGACGGGCTGCCGACGGAGACACCGGTGCCGGTGATGCGCTCGAGGGCGCGCAGGATGGCCTCGCGGCCCGCGGAGGGCGGCAGCAGGAACCCCGGGTCCGGGTACGCGGCCAGCGCCACGCGCTCGGCGGGGTCGAGCTGCGCGAGAAACGCCCTGGCGGTTTCGAGTGTCTGGCGTCCGCGACCCGAGAGGAAGCTGCCGTGGTCGACGGCCAGCACGATGGTCCGCTCGGTCGACGACGAGGAGGCGTCCGGGTCGTTGGTGCTGAAGAGCGACAGGCGCGGCGCGGGGCCGGCCTGCGGGCCCTGCGGCAGCCGGGCGGTCAAATCCACGTAGCGCAGGGCCGCCACGCGGCGGGGCTTGCCGTCGACGGTCACGTCGATATCGGCCGGGGTCAGGTCGGTGACGGGGCGGCCGTCCTGGTCCACGACCGTGGCGTCGATGGTGATGAGTTCGATGCCCGATCGCAGGGGCGTGGCCTGGCGGGCGGCGGGTGCGGAGCCGAGCCACGTGAGGGCGCAGCACGCCACGGCGGCGACGGCGGCGGGGTGCGAGGATCTGGGCAGGAACACGGCGGGCCTCCCGGGGGCGAGGAGCTGACCGCGGACCTGGACGGCGTACCGCGGCGGCGTCTGCGGAAGACTATACTCTGGAGCGGCGGAGGGCTGGCTGCGGATGCTGAAGCTGCTGGATGGAATCTCGGACGGCGCGTGGGACCGGTGCGGCATTGGGTTCGGCGCCGTTGGCGCGGCGACGATTGCGTGGCAGGTGTGGTTCGAGTGGCGGCAGCCGGGCCCGTCGACCGTGTCGCTGTGGTTTCTGGCGGGCTTCTTCAGCGTGTACCTGTTCTGGTTCCTCTACGGGGTGCGGTTCCGGCGCCCGGGCATCTACCTGTCGAACGCCGCGGCGGTGCTGCTGCAGCTGCTGTTCGCGGCGGTGGTGATGCTGAAGGCGTAAGCCGCGCGCCCTTCGTGCCGAGACACGTGCGACGCGGACTCGCGCCTCCAGCCGACTCGCCGGGTGGGCCAGGATGCGGTGACCGAGCCGTCCCGCGTCGGGCTACTTGCCGAAGTTCTTCTTTGCCTCCTCATCCTGGAAGACCATGTCCTTGCCAGTCTTGGCCTTCAAGATCACGGCCAGAGGGCGCACCAGGTCTTTCCCCACCTCAAGCACGATTCCCTGGTCCTTGCCGTCGGCGTCTTTCCACATCAGGCTGTAGTAGTGCCGCCTCTTCTTTGAGAAGAGTGACCAGGGCGTGAGTAGTATGGCGGTCTTGATCCGGTGGCTGGCCTTCTGGCCGTACTCGTAGGACTCGATCTGAGCGTACGGTAACGCGGCTTGCTCACCCTTGTCCGGGATGAGGACCAGCTGGGCTTCATCATCGGTCTTGAGACGTCCTTCCGTGCCCTCCTTGATCTTCGTTGGGATCGTGCCTCCCACGTACATGGCCTTCTTCGAGTCCAGGGCGAGGCCGCTCACCTCGAAGAGGAATACCGCAACCAGGGCTACCGCCATCGCTCGTTTGTTCATCAGTGCCTCCTGCATGGTCGGTTGGACGGACCGGGGGGCCCAAGGGGGCGCCGAAGCGCCCCCGCCCGACGTTCCGATCGCCTACGTCAACGCACCTCTGTCAGCGACCACGACACTCCGCTCGAGTGTTTGATCTCCACCACCCCGCCGGTAGTGAGGTACGTGCCCTCGAAGTGGGGCTGGCCCCAGCTCCGGCCGACCAGTTCGTTCACGATCAGGCGCCCGCCGATGTAGACGATGAAGTTCGAACTGCTCCCCGGGCAGTCCGCAATGACCCGGACGCGGAGGATGTAGGTCGGCATGTCGAAGACGTTGTCACCGCTGCCGGATCGTCCCCAGATGGCCGGGTCGACATGGATGGTCTGACCGGCGACCCTGCCCTGGTAGGTTGCTGTGACGTCGGCATCGCCAGGCGCCCGGAACGTCACCAGCCCCGCGGCGGTCACCGTGGCAATCGCCGCGCGGTTCGACGCCCACGTGGACCGGTCGGTGACGTCCTGGGTGCTCCCGTCAGACATGGCGGCCCGGGCGGCCAGCTGAATCGTGCCCCCGACCGAGGTCGTGGCGCACACCCCTTCGAAGAGCCCCGGGCTGGCGGTGCAGCCTGGCCCCGTAACCGTGAGGCTGGCCAGCGTCACGGGGGTTGGTGTTGGCGTCGGCGTGGGCGATGGTGCCGGGGGCGAGGTTGGCGCGGTCGGGTTCCCGCCGCCGTCGGAACCGCCGCACCCGATGAGGCTGAGCGCGAGTGCGATGGTGATGGCGATGTAGCGCACGGCATGTCTCCTTTTCGTCTCACGGTGGATAGCGGGGGCGACCTGTCCAGCTTGCAGGAGCGTTGTGACGCCCGGGGTCATACCATGACGACGGCGTGCTCGAGCGGAACAGCCCGTGTGTCCGTCGTATCATCCTCGCGTGACACCCGAGCCGCTCTGCGCCGATACGAGTGCTGAGATCGAGTCTCGGCAGATCGAGGCTTAGCGGGTGATGACGCCGGCCGAGAAGGCCGCGCTCGTGACCCGGCTCATCCAGGCGGCCTTCGCCCTGGCGGCGGCCGGTGTCCGCCACCGGTTCCCGGGCGTGTCGCCCCGCGAGCAGGACCTTCGACTGGCAGAAGTGACGCTCGGTCCGGCCCTGACACGCCAGGTGTTCGCGGACGCACACGAGGTGCTCGGGCCGTGAACGCCGACCCCGATCCGATTGCGCTGGCGTTGCGGGTTGAGGGTTGATTCCCTGCAAACCAGAGAGACGCGTCAGGGCGAAGCCTGCCGTGGCCTCCGGAGGAAGATCGTTGGAGCCGAAGGTAAACGCCTGGGCGAAGCCAGCCGAAGCTCACCGAGGAAGGAAACGATCCGGAGTTGAGCGTCAGGGCGAAGCCAGCCGTAGCTTCCCGAGGAAGGTCGTTGAAGCCGAAGGGAAGCGAAGGCTGGTGAGCCGCATTTTGGCCAGTTGGAACCAGTTGGACGGGTGGCTGCGTCAGCTCGAGGCGCTGCGGCGGGCGGCGTAGCGGCAACCGCGGCAATGCTCGCCACTGATGTGAAAGCCTGCGCTGAGCGCACGAACCGGGACCTTAGATTAGGCGATCTTCTTCTGCCGGTCGCGGAGGCTTGCCGTCCAGTCTCTGAAAGTCTCGATGTCCTGAAGCATTTCGGCCGGCGCTGGCGCAGCGCCGTTGCGCCCGCTCGATGCGTCGTGCGCATCGACGATGTCGCTGCACTTCTTGAACGCGGCGTGGAAGGTATCACAATCGGCTTCTGTGAGCACCGTCACTTTCTTCAATCCCTTGGTGTCGATGTAATCGCGGTGGCGCTGCACGACCCGGAAAAACACGATCTCCTCCAGCGCGCGCTCCCATGATGCGCGCAGCCGATTGTAGATGTCCGTGGTTTCGACCTCGTACTCCTCCTCCTGGTTGGAGTCGTACAGCTTCTTGGCCGCGCGAGCTTCCTTCTCGAGCTTGTCGATCCGGTCTTCGGTGCCTTTGCCCTTCCACGGCAGGCCATCACTGACCATCCCAGCGCCGGCAGCGCCGCGCGCGAGCGTATGCATGCGCAGCGGCCTCTTCTTCTCGGCCAAGTCGATCAGGTCATTCGCGAAAACCAGATCGTGCGTGAAAACGACAATTTGCCTCTGCTCGGCTTCCGCGACAAGGCGCTGTGCCACCCTCTTCCGCCATTTGTGGTCGAGCGACGAGATCGGGTCGTCAAACACGAGCGCTGATTGATGGTCTGCTGTTGCAAGCTCGGTCAGGAACACGGCGAGTGCCACACAGGTCTTTTCGCCTTCGCTGAGAACGTTCTCCACTTTGGCAGTCGGCTTGGCGAACAACCGCACCTGATATTGCGGAGAGCCGTACTTTCCGCCGGAGCGCACGATCTCCACGCGCACCTTCTCGGCGGCGAGCTTGACGATTTCCTGCTGGAAACGGTCGCGCAGCTTGGGCGTGATGACAGAATCGGCGATGTCGTTGCCGACCTTGGTGATGGCGTTCGTGGCCGTGTCGCCCTGACACTGCTCAAGAAAATGGATAGCTGCCAGACGTTCGACTTCATCGCGAACAGCGGGCAGCATTGAGGAGAGAGTGACGCGGTCGCTCAGCTCCGCCAGTTCCGTTTCGAGTTTCTTGCGCGTCGCCTCGTCTGAGGATTTCCGCACTTCATCCGCATGGCCGCGCAGCTTACTCTCTAGCGCTGCGACTTCGGCCGATGGTGCATCGAGCGACGGCAGCGGCGGCGGCGGGCTACCCGACGCCAGAGCGCGGAGCGTGAGGGACTTGCGCAGCCGCGCTGCCGCGATCGCGCGGCGCGCCGCGCGTGCCACCGCGGCTTCATGAAGCCCCAGCTCGCGCAGTGCGGCACTGTGCTGGCGCGTTCCGATCGACCGTTCGGACAGCGAACGGATTGCCGTGCTCGCCTCCTGGGCAGCGGCGGCCGATTCCTTGGCAGTGTCTTGCTGAATGAACTCCTCGAACCGCGCCATGCGGTCGCGGGCTTCAGGCCCGAGCACCTGCTGGCACAACACGCAAAGCGCTTCATCGTTTGCCGGAGGAAATCCCGCATCCGGGTAGGCAGTCTGCACAGAGTACCTGCGCGCAGAATCCCAGAGGGCTCGCCACGTAGCGCTACCGACACCGGCAAGGGGCTCGCTGGAGAATGCTTTGTCGGCGGCAAGCCGGGCCGCTTCTCTTCTGGCTTCGGCAGCGGCGGCGAGCGCTCGAATGCTCTCAAAGGCGGTGTCGCTGGTTGCCGCCTCCAGCGCGTCCAGCGTCTCATTCACGCGCCGGATGTTGTCGGCCTTCAGAGTGTAATCAGCAGCCGCCTTCGCCGGGTTCTTCGACAGGTCTTCCTTAAGCCGCTCCATGCGCGCGGTTTCATCGGCTGTCAGGGTGGCAAGGGCCTCGAGAGTCGCGATGGCGGTGTCATGCCTCAGTGCGCCCAGGGCCTTGCCTGCTGCCGTGCCCGGCTTCCACGCAGGTTTCTCAAATAGCGGATTGCGCGCCTTTTCGAGTTTCCGCTGCTCAGTGGTCAGTGCGTCCTTCACAGCAACGCAGACGCCGGCAAGTTCGTCGGGAACATCGAGACCGAACGGCCGGAATGCGACCTCGTTCTTACCTTCGATATGGATCGATGCGCATTCGCTGTCGAACACGCTAATCGCAGAAAGCAGCGGGTGCGAGTTGCTGCCGTCGCTCCACGTTTGAGGTGGTTGTTCCTTGCCGCCGAGGGCATAGGTGAGCGTTGCCGTTGCAGCTGCCTGCACGGGCTGCGGGGCGTAGACGTTGGGCTCTATCCTGCCTGTATGTCGCGCGCGGCAGGCATGCTTGAGAATTCGCGCGTACCCTGACTTGCCCGCACCGTTGTCCCCGTAAATGATGGTGATGCCGGCAGGCTCGAAAGTGATTGTCTGGTTCGCTGCCAAGTCGTTCGCGTGTTCGACGTCGGCCACCGACACGAGCGTAACGGCCCCGCCTTTCCCGGGATTGACGGGCAGGTGGCCGCTTTCGAGCGGCGCGGCAGTGAGAGCAGATTGCGCGCCGCGGCCCTTCTTGCACAGCTCAATGAGCTCGGCGATATCGCCCGCACTCAGCTTTCCCTGCGCCACAATTCGGCGTAACGCGTCGCGCTGCCATGCCGGCCGAGCGAGCGACCAGGCCAGGACCGCTTCGAGAACCGTTTTCGGCGGCGGTGGGTTCTTGCTCATGGGCTGTCGCAGCTAGCTGGAAGGTTCACGTACTGACGCAAAACCCGCGTCCGCCAATTGGCCCTTGGACACCAACAGGCCTCAATCAATCGCGGAACGTCGGGCCTGGCGTCACGGCTCACGAACGAATTGTAGAGCAGGAAGCTGTGAGGACGAACGCTGCGGGTGTTCCAGGACTGGCTCAGCAGTCAATAGCGACAGAAAAACGTGCTATATTTCTGTCAAAACCATGGGCAAGCAGACCGCCTCCGTGGACTCCCAATTACTGGCCAGAATTCGCCAGCAGGGTCCGGGGACTGTCTTCACGCCAGCCGACTTCGTCGACCTCGGCCCCCGGAACGCCGTGGATCTGGCCCTGAGCCGAAACGCCCGAGCCGGCACCATACGCAAGCTCGCCCGCGGCGTTTACGACCTGCCGCGACGTGACGCCCGCCTCGGCGACCTGTTCCCCTCCCCGGACTATGTCGCCTCGGCTCTGGCTGGGCGTGACGGCGCACGGCTACAGGCGAGTGGGGCCCACGCCGCTAACCTGCTGGCCTTGTCGGACCAGGTGCCCGTGCGGCTGACGTTCCTGACCGACGGCCGCTCACGGCGGGTGCAACTGGGCCGGCAACAGATCATCCTGAAACACACCACCCCGCGACAGATGGCGACGGCCGGTCGCATCAGCGGCACCGTCATCCAAGCGCTGCGCTGGCTCGGCCGGGACCACGTCGACGACAAGGTGATCTCCATTCTCCGTCGCCGGCTGTCAGACGCCGACAAGCGCCAGCTGCAGCAGGACCTCCGTTACGCCCCCACTTGGGTCGGCGGCGTCATGCGCCGGGTCGCAACTCCCTCGGTGAAGTGATGGACACCTTCCTCACGCAGTCGATCGAACGCCAGCGCGTCATCTACGAAGAGGCCGGCCGCCGCCTCGGGCTCAGCGCCGGCAGCGTGGAGAAGGACCTCTGGGTATGTTGGACGCTTCGAGCCCTGTTTCGCCTGCCCGCCTCTGGCCCGCACCTGACATTCAAAGGCGGCACGTCGTTGTCCAAAGGCTGGAAGCTGATCGACCGTTTCTCCGAGGACATCGACATCGTCATCGACCGCGAGTTCTTGGGGTTCGGCGGCGCCGATGCTCCTGAAGACGCCCCGAGCAACAAACAGCGTGAGAAGCGACTCGAAGGGCTGAAGCTCGCGGCGCAGCATCACATTCGAGACGTCCTCAGCCCGACGCTTGAACAGGAGATCCGGCACCTGCTGCCCTCGACGGCATCCTGGACGCTGGAACCTGACGCGGACGATCCAGACGCTCAGACGCTGCTGTTCCACTACCCGCCGGCCATGGGAGCTGCGGCGTACGTCCGGCCAGTCGTGAAGATCGAGCTTGGCGCTCGCTCCGACACCGAGCCGTCCGCCACGCCGGAGATCGCGCCGTACCTCGCGGAAGTCTTCCCCGACGAGATTCCCGGTTCCCGCTTTCCCGTGCACGCCGTCGCCCCTGAACGGACCTTCTGGGAAAAGGTGGCCTTGCTCCATGAGGAGACGTATCGCGATGGCTCGGCCGCTCCAAAGGCCCGCCTCGCCCGGCACTACTACGACGTGTGGTGCCTCATCGCGCGCGGCGTGGCCGAACGTGCCGTCCGCGACCGAGAGTTGTTCGACCGGGTAGCCGCCCACCGCGCCGTGTTCTTCCGGCGAAGTCGTGACGCGCAGGCCTCCTTCGCCCCTGGCTCACTGCGGATTGTCCCGGCCACCGACCGCCTTGCCCAGTGGCGACGCGACTACGACGCCATGCGCGAATCCATGTTCTTTGGCGAGGTCCCCGACTTCGCCGAGATCCTCACGGTCGTCAACCGTTTCGAGGAAGACTTCAACTCGCCCCGGCACCACGATGCCGAGCCAGAACCGTAACCATGATTGCTGACCACCTGAGGGGACTCGAGGCATTCGAGGGCGAACTTTGGAAGATCGCCGACAACCTGCGCGCCAACTCGAACCTGGCGTCCAACGAGTACTTCATGCCCATCATGGGCTTGCTGTTCCTGCGGCAGGCCACCAACCGCTACTATGCGGCCCTCGAGATGATCGAGGCCGACAAGGTGGCCGGGCGGATGCCCAAGCGCCCACCGATTGCTGCAGACTTCGCTCGTCGACGGGCGCTGATGCTTGCGCCATCGGCGCGCTTCGACGAAATTCTCAAGACCCCCAAGGACGGTAACCTCGGCGGAGCGTTGATCGCCGCGATGGAGGAGATCGAGCGCGCCTACCCGCCGCTCGCCGGCCAGCTCCCGAAGGACTACTCACGCTTCGACCACGACGTGCTCGAGAGCATGATGCGCACGTTCGACAACGACGTGCTGCGCACAGCGGCTGGCGACGTGTTCGGCCGCATCTACGAGTACTTCCTCGCTGAGTTCAGCAAGCAGGGCGCGCACGACAACGGCGAGTTCTACACCCCACCCTCCATCGTGCAGACTATCGTCAACGTCATCGAGCCCGAGCACGGCATCGTGCTCGATCCGGCATGCGGCACCGGCGGCATGTTCGTGCAGTCCAGCCACTTCATCGAGCGCGCAGGACAGGACCCCATGAAGCGGGTCACCTTCTACGGCCACGAGAAGAATGAGACGACGGCGAAGCTGGCGCAGATCAACCTGGCCGTCAACGGCCTCGAGGGCAAGATCAGGTCCGGCAACGAAGCCATCACCTACTACAAGGATCCGCACGAACTGGTCGGCAAGTGCGACTTCGTGATGGCGAATCCTCCGTTCAACGTCGACGAGGTGGACGCCGAGAAGGTCAAAGGCGACAAGCGCCTGCCCTTCGGTCTGCCTGGCGTCAACAAGGGGAAGAAGGTTTCGAACGCCAACTACCTGTGGCTGTCGTACTTCTACAGCTACTTGAATGAGAACGGCCGTGCGGGTGTTGTGATGTCGTCGCAGGCATCGAGTGCCGGGCGCGACGAAGCTGTCGTGCGGCAGAAGATCGTTGAGACCGGCGTCGTCGACGTGATGATCGACATCCGTGGGAATTTCTTCTACACCCGGACCGTGCCGTGCCAGTTGTGGTTCTTCAACCGCGCCAAGAAGAGGGACGACAAACGCCGCGACCAGGTCCTGATGCTCGATGCGCGCAACATTTACCGCAAGGTGTCGCGCGCCGTTTACGACTTCAGCCCTGAGCAGCAGCAAAACATTGCTGCCATCGTCTGGCTGTACCGTCACCAGGGCGAGCGCTTCCTGAAACTGGTGGAGCGGTACATCGACCAGGCCGTAAGCGGGGCGGCGGCGGCGGGTGCGCCGCTGGATGGGTTCACACAAGCGCTGGACACGCTGGCGAGCCTGGCTGAGCCCTTCGCTGTGACGGAGCGCAACCCCGACCCGCTGGCCGAGACTTGGAAGGAACTGGCCACGCTGCGCGGCACGCTCGCGGACGACATGACGGCGTTCAAGGCCGAAGTCTCGGCCCGAGCCAGCGACTGGGAGAAGGATGTGCGCGACAACGCGGGCCTGACGGCCGCGCGCACGGCGCTGCATCCTACAGCGGAGCGCTGCCGCGACCTGGCCAAGGCGATCGACTTGGCCGCAAAGCTGGCGGGACGCGCGATCGACATCGCCGTGAGGGACCTTGAGGCGCGAGAGTCCGACGACTGGCCAAGCACCGGTATCGTTCGCGGCCGCAAGGCGCTCGAGGCCGCCCGCGTCGAGGTGGTTGAGGCTCTGCACCAGGTGCGCTACTTCGTGAAGCAAGGCGACTGGTTGCAGGACCGATTCCCAGACGCAAAGCTGCGCGATGTCGAAGGACTGGTAAAGCTGGTCAGTCGCGAGGAGATCGAAGCCCACGACTGGAGCTTGACGCCCGGCCGCTACGTCGGTGTTGCGCCCCAGGAAGTGGACGAGGCCTTCGACTTCGAGGAGGCGCTACGCTCCATCCACATCGACTTGAAAGGGCTGAACGAAGAGGCTGCCGAACTGGCTGCGCGGATCGCTAGGAACTTCGAGGAGTTGGGAGCATGACGTGGCCCCTGGTCCAACTGGGCGAGGTCTGTCATCTCATATACGGCAAGAGCCTCCGCGATTACCAAGCGGAGTCCGGACAAGAATGGACCGCGCGGGTCTATGGAACAAACGGACCGATCGGGTGGACGAAGACTGCGCTGACTGCTGCTCCCACGGTGGTCGTCGGCCGCAAGGGGGCGTACAGGGGCGTTCACTACTCGGATGGCCCATCGTGGACCATCGATACGGCCTACTACACTGAAGTCGATGCCGCCCGAGTCGACCTAAGGTGGTACTACTACCGCCTATTGCTCGTTGACATCAACGGCATGAACTCAGGCGCCGCAATCCCCTCGACCCGACGCGAGGACTTCTACTCTGTCCGACTCCAACTTCCCGACGTCTCGAGCCAGCGGCGAATTGCCGGAGTTCTGTCTGCCTACGATGACCTGATCAAGAACAACCGCAAGCGAATCGCACTGCTGGAAGAAGCCGCGCGCTTGCTCTTTCGCGAGTGGTTCGTCCACCTGCGCTTCCCAGGCCACGAGCACGTGACGGTGGTCGATGGCGTTCCGGCAGGCTGGGTTCGGAGGTCGCTGGGAGACGTGGCTGAGTGTCGTCTTGGAAAGATGCTCGACCAGAACAAGAACAAGGGCGAGTTGATGCCCTACCTAGCAAACGTGAATGTCCGGTGGGGCGCAATCGACTTGGACAATCTGCGAGAAATGCGGTTTGAGGACGACGAACTTGGTACGGTCGGACTCAGGTACGGCGACATTGTCATGTGCGAAGGGGGAGAGCCGGGCCGGTGCGCGCTCTGGAAAGACCAACTTCCCGGAATGATGATCCAGAAGGCCATCCATCGAATTCGGGCGCATCCGGAAGTGAGTTACCTGTTTCTCTACTATTGCTTGCGTCACAAAGGACAGTCCGGACAACTGGCGCCGCTGTTCACCGGAGCGACAATTAGGCACCTGCCGCGTGAGAAACTTGCCATAGTGCAGGTTGCCATCCCGCCCTTGCCATTGATGACGCTATTTGCTGAACAAGTGGACTTGCTTGAGAAAGAGATCACTGTCCTGGAAGCGGCCAACAGACGCGCCTATCAAGCTCGCGACCTCCTGCTTCCGCGCCTGATGAGCGGAGAGATCGCCGTCTAGCAACAGAACCGAGCACCAGTATGGGAATCAACACGCGATGGCAGTAACGCCAATCAACAGCGAAGACCGGCTGGTGCAGAAGACCTTTGCCGATCACCTGGAGCGGGTGCTCGGTTGGGAAAGCGTCTACGCCTTCAACGACGAGACCTTCGGTCCAAGTGGCACGCTCGGCCGGAGCGACGCGACCGACGCCGTGCTCGAACGCGACCTGCGCGCCGCACTCGCGCGATTGAACCCGGCGCTGCCTGCGTCCGCCATCGACGACGCCCTGCGTCAGCTCACCGCTTGGGACGTTAGCCGGTCGATGGTGCAGCACAACCGCGACTTCTACCGACTCCTGCGCGGCGGCGTGGCGGTGGACTACCGCGACGCAACCGGCCAACGTCGGACCGTCCGAGCTCGGGCCATCGACTTCGACAACACTCCGGGTGCAAATCGCTTCTTGGCCGTGCGCGAGCTGAAGCTCACCGGTCGGCGCACCCCTGGTTACAACCGCCGCGCGGACATCGTGTGTTTCGTCAACGGGCTTCCACTCGTCTTCATCGAGCTGAAGGCGGTCTACAAGAACATCCGGGCCGGCTTCGACGGCAACCTCCGCGACTACATGGACGAGAACGTCATCGCCCATGCCTTCCACCACAACGCGTTCCTGATCGTCAGCAATGGCGACAACGCGCGCTACGGCTCGATAACGAGCGCTTGGGAACACTTCAACGAGTGGAAGCGACTCAACGAGAAGGACGCGGGCAGCGTGGCTGCCGAGACCCTGCTCAACGGCATGCTTGCCCACGACCGCCTGCTTGACATCGTCGAGAACTTCATTTTGTTTGACGAGAGCAAGCCAGGCGCCACGCGAAAGGTGGTGGCGCGTAATCATCAGGTGCTCGGCGTCAACCAGGCCGTGGCATCGGTCAAGCGGCAGGAGGAACTGAAGGCGGCCTTTCCACCGGGCGAGCGGCTGCGACACCGGGTGGTCGAACTGCCGCTCGATAGCGACGACCGGACAGCGGACAAAGCGGGCAAGGCGCGGGAGACCAAGGGGGTGAAAGTCCCGGCGGCCGATCGGACGCCGCCTTCGTTCGTGCCGGCCGGGCCGGTTGAGATCGTTGAGCGTGTGCATGCTGACCTCGGCCGCCTCGGGGTGTTCTGGCATACGCAGGGCAGCGGCAAGTCGTACTCCATGGCCTTCTTCACTGAGAAGGTGCGCCGGAAGCTGCCGGGTAACTTCACTTTTCTGCTCATGACCGACCGCGAGGATCTGGACGACCAGATCTACGGCACCTTCATCGGCTGCGGTGTCGCTGACGATCAGACACCGCGAGCGGCGTCCGGCGTGCGGCTCAAGCAGCTGCTCCAGGAGAACCACCGGTACGTGTTCAGCCTGATCCACAAGTTCAACCAAGACGTGAGGGCTGACGAGTCCTACAGTGAGCGCGACGACCTTATCGTCATCTCCGACGAGGCGCACCGCACGCAGGCCGGCCGGTTGGCGCGCAACATGCGCGTTGCCCTACCCAACGCCGCTTTCATCGGCTTCACGGGAACGCCTCTGTTCAAGCAAGACGAGATCACCAAGCGGATCTTCGGCGACTACGTCTCCCGGTACGACTTCAAGCTCTCGGAAGAGGACGGCGCGACGGTCAAGCTGGTTTACGAGAATCGTGGTGAGAAGCTGGGCGTCGCCAAGAAGGACCTGAACGACCGTATCACGCAGAAGATCGAAGAGGCGGAACTGGACGCCGACCAGCAGGCGCTGCTGGACAAGCTGCTGGGCAAGGACTACGACGTCATTACCGCCGACGAGCGCCTGGACAAGATCGCGACGGACCTCGTCGACCACTGCGTCGCGCGCTGGGAGTCGGGCAAGGCGCTGCTGGTCTGCATCGACAAGATCACCTGCGCCCGGATGTTCCAGCGGATCATGCCGCGGTGGCAGGCAAAGGCCGCGTCGGTCCGTGAGGCGGTCTTGGTGGCGAGACGGGAAGGCCGGGATGCAGAAGCCGCGAAGCTGGCCGCTCAGTCCGATTGGATGGACCAGACGATCATCGAGATCGTCATCAGCGAGGCCCAGAACGAGGTCGCCGACTTCAAGAAGTGGGACTTCGATATCATCCCGCATCGAGCGAGGATGAAGCAGGGCTTCGACGCACCCGGCGGCGAGCGTGTAGACGTAGAGAAGGCCTTCAAGGACCCAGGCCATCCCTTCAGAGTCGCCATCGTCTGTGCGATGTGGCTGACCGGGTTCGACGTCGAGAGCCTATCGACGATGTACCTGGACAAGCCCATGAAGGCGCACACTCTGATGCAGGCCATTGCGCGCGCCAACAGGGTGTACCCGGGTAAGGACTTCGGGCTCATCGTGGACTACAACGGCATGCTCAGCAGCCTTCGTGAGGCGCTCGCGCAGTACGCTCTTGGGGACGGGCCCGGAGGTGGCGAGCCACCATTCATCCCCATCGAACAGCGGGTGCAGGCGCTGCTGGAGGCCGTCGAGGCCACTGAGCACCACCTGCGCGGGCTTGGCTTCGATCCCGCCCAGCTGATTGGCGCCACGGGATTCGTGAAGATCGCCGGCATCAAGGACGCGGTGGAGGCGGTCTACACCACGGACGACAGCAAGCACAGGTTCGAGATCCTGGCGCGGCAGGTGTTCGTGCGCTTTCGGGCGCTCGTCACCGAGCCAACGGCCTACCGCTACGCCGAGCGGCACGACAACATCGAAGCCATCTACAAGAAGCTGACAGAGCGGCGCGACACGGCGGACGTCACCGAGTTGCTGAAGGCGCTACACCGCATCGTGAACGAGGCGATCAACACACGTGCGCCCGGACAAGATCAAGCGGCGGGGGTAACGTTCGACCTGAGTCAACTCGACCTGGACAAGCTGCGCGAGGAGTTCGCCAAGCGCGTGCAGCGCAAGGCGACCATGCTCCAGGACATCCGCGATCTCGTCGAGGAGAAGCTCGCCGCGATGCTCGACCAGAACCCGCTGCGCATGGACTACCAGTTGAAGTACGAGCAGATCGTCACCGACTACAACCACGCCAAGGACCGGACGACGATCGAGAATACCTTCCGGGAACTCGTCGCTCTGGCCAAGAGCCTGGACGACGAGCAGCGGCGCGCAACCCGCGAGGGCCTGTCAGAAGAGGAGCTCGCGCTGTTCGACATCCTGTTGAAGGATGACATCGGCAAGGCCGATCGCGAGCGCGTCAAGCAGGCCAGCCGCGAGTTGCTCGCAGCCGTCAGGGTGCGTCTGGCCGAACTGGATCGATTCTGGGAGAAGGAGCAGACCAAGGCCGACGTGGAGACGCTGATCCTCGACCACGTCTACTCACACTTTCCCGACCCACCCTTTAGCGACGACGAGAAGAAGCTTATTGCCGCCAACGTCTACGCCCACGTCTGGCAGCAGGCCGTGAGCGATGGCTTCAGCCTTGGTCTCTGACGGCCGGGGCGAGCAAGTGGTCTAGCGGAGCTCACGCGACGCGTGAGGGGCGGCTGGCTCGGCGTACAGCAGGGCCTCTGCGACTAGTTGTTACGAGAGACATCGTCAGGCCGAGATGTGTCCCCACAAGCCTCCGACTGTCGCCAGCGTACCTCCTACGAGCTCTTCTGAAGGCGTCGTAGATTGAGTGTTCGACGGCTACTGAGTCGGGTCGGCGATGCGATCTCTACGATCGCACCCGTCGTGGCAAGCTGCCGCAAAGCGCGGCTCGCTCCAAGCCAATAGTGCCAACAACCCAGTCCACCTGCCTAGGGAGAACGCTCATGCGTCCCTCGCGCAGGGCGTTGTAGACTGCCCTGCCCAGCGCATCCGCCCCGAGTTGGCGCTGCACATCCGGATGGCAGAGGATGTCGACCGTCGATGCGAGCGCAAGATGCGGGAAGCGTTCGGTGCAGATGCGCGTGGCCTTGCGCTCGTCGATCAGCGCCACCGCGTTGCAGGAAAGCGCGTACGCGATCGTAGCCGCCTCGCCGTCATCGAGCGTCTCGGCGGCAGCGCCCGCGACGAGGCCCTCGAAGTGGGCGTCCGCCTGCTCCGGCAATGTCACCAGGTCGAGCATCTTGTCCGCGAGGAGCCTCTTCAGACCCTCGATAGTCGTCCAGCCACGCGCGCGGCCAGTTTCAAGTTCCGCCGGAACTACATCGACGACGGCCACGCGATGAGGCAGCGCGTTCAATATCGCCGGCGCGCTCCCAGTCGCCACGAGATTGATGATCGTGCTGGCATCGGCAACGAGCGGAGCGGCCGGCTTAGTTAGTCCGCTTGATAACCCCATCGTCCTCGTGTCCTTCCAGCTCGTGGGTCATGAGAATCTCACGTAGCTCCAGCCGATCGAGCTTGAGCAACCTTGCCAGCTGCCCCTCGCTCAGGAGTCCGCGCCGCGCCGCCTCGCCAGCCAGCAGGTTGAGGCGCAGCGTGGTGGGCCGATCAGCCTCGGCCTTCTGGGCATCGGCGGTCGGAATATCCCCCAGGACCTGCTGCGCCTGATCGTCCGTTATGCCACCATTGGCCTCGAACCAATCCCAGGTCCCGGATTTCGCCAACTGAAGTTCCTCGAGCCGGCGGACGATCGCCTCGCGCGACACAGCGAAGTAGTGAGCGAGCACGATAATGTGGCGGCGCGTGATCCGATCGGAGCCGGCCGTAACTTCTTGACACTTCTGCATGACTGCCCGTGGAGGAGTCAGGAGCGCGCGGGCAAACGCGTTGGCGTACCGCTCCTCGCGGGAGTTCTCAGTTTCCCCGACATGGAGCACTTCGGGCCGGTTTCTGGTCGACACAAGATGGCCGGTCTCGTGGCCCGCGGTCTGATTACGCCTCTCTCGCGGATGCTTGGAGTTGAGGAGCATGCACGCTCCGAGTGCATCGTCGTACGCAAACAGGCCCGAAATCCGGCCATCAAATCGCCGGACGTAGACGCGCACTCCTAGCTCCATCTCGAGGAGAGTGACGATGTCGGCGATGGGCCCATTGCCCAGACCTAGCCGTTGGCGCAAGTCGGCGGCATCCTGTTCCGCCTGCGCTCGCACATCACCCATGAGAATGGCCCGCTCGGGCGGATAGTTGCGTGCGCGCTGCACGCCCAGCAGGTTTTCCAGCTCGATCTCGGCCTTCACCAGGCTCGCCAGCAGAGCGGCGGCCTGATCGACTGCGGCGTCGCGAATTCCCTCCATCTTGCGGAAACGAGGTACGAGATCGGCATGAACCGCCTCAATGCGGAGCAGGGCATTCACGGAAGTGCCATAGAGCTGCGTGAGCTTCTGCAGTTCGCCCATGCGCACGCGGCGCTCTCCCTGCTCGATCGCCACGATGGTGGTGCGCGCCACGCCGATGGCGGCGGCGGCTTCCGCTTGCCTCAGGTTCGCCGCTTCGCGCGCGAGGCGCAGACGTTCTCCTACTTCTTTCGACGGGACTTGCTCAAGCGAGGTCATGATCGGCCTCGCATCGCCCAGTCGGCTACGAATGACTTGGGTCCAAGGGACCGCATGAAGGCCTCCCATTCTGATCGGTGTTGCTGTAGAAGTCGGTCCAGCTTTCGGCGGGTGTCCTCGCGTTTGAGGCCCAACGCGCCGGCCAGCTGAAAGGCAGCTAGGTCCAGGGCATTGCCATGGGCAGGGACCGCCAGATCGGCCATGTGATCAAGGTGGAGCGCGCCGGCGATCGCATATTCCCGGGACGCGCGCGTGATCTTTCCCTTGTCCCGATAGGACCGCGGCGCGCCGGACTCGAACGTCTGCGCTGTCAGGTCGGTCCACACGTAGCGCTCCTTGGATTCGGACAGACCGGCCGCATGAATGCTCATGCGCCGCAGCATGCACGCCGCGCACACGCCACACTGTCGTCGCTTGCCATCGACGCTGACATGGCGGTTCTGTCGCCAGCACGACCATGTCGAGGCCCAACGGCCATCAGGGCACTGCGCCGCGAACTGCCTGAGGGTCTCACCTTTGGTGTGCCACAGACGCGGGAACTCGAAGAGCGCCCGGGGGCCCAGCAGCGCGCCGAGGAACTTCTCCATGCGCGCTGTGAACAGCGGGTGATTCCGATAGTCCTCGTATGCCTGTCCGACAGGAATCAGCGAAGGTCCCAGCGCGCCCTGACCACTCTCGGGCACGATGATGCGCTGCGCGTTAGCGAGATACGCGGCCAGACCGCTGATTAGCGCGAACTTGAAACCCCGCGAGCGCGCGCTCGACTCCACGAACTTCGCGCCGTCAGCTCGCACTTTGTAGGGCACAGCCGTGAACGCGTGACGCCCATTGTCTTGTTCCTCACCGTCGGACAGGCCGGCACCGAGACGGATGCGCACCAAACTGACGCCGAGCTCTTTGGCCATGAGACCAGAGACGGCGCGGGAATCGAGACCGTTGCTGTATGGGATTACGGCCACAACTCCGGCGGGCAGACTCAGAGTGCCCTGCTGGGGCCGTGCTGCCGCCAGGCGCCGGGCGGAGAACTCGATATGCCAGCGATCCCCGGTCAAGAAGCAGAGCGCGTCGTGCAGTGCCGACGACACCGGGCGTGAGGTCCAGAGGTCCACGTCGTGGATTGGAACGTGGAGCTCGATCTGACGCGCCCAGGCGTACGCCCGGCGCGGCAGGGTGCGATCGGCGTATTCCACGGCGGCAGCGAGCAACAGCGCGTCGTAGGCGACCGGCTCCCAGGTTGAGAAGAAGTACGACTCGAGGCTCTCGGTGCTGAAGGCCACGTTCGCGCCGATCTCGCAGCGCCGCGCGCCTCTCGGCGCCCGGACTCCGGGCTCGATAACGTGGATCGGGATGGGGCGAGTGGCTTTCGAGCTCATTACAGCTTCACTCCGTCATCGAGCCCTGTGCGCTTTGCAGGCGCTGCGGGGCGGTTTCGAGGATCGACGCTGAGGAAGAGCCCCGCGAACTTGGTGAAGTTGGTGAGATCAATTGTGGCGTCCAGTCGGCCGCGCATGTCACGTGCGCGCGGCATAGTGCTGCGCCGCACGAAGTGCTCTTCGATCTGCAGTGCCCGGGTCTCCGCGCAGCGTCGCGCGGCCATGGCGAGCGCCGCTTGAATGGTCTCGAAGTTGGCGGCCTCCGATTCAGAGACAAAGCAGACGCAGTCCAGCAGGCGGCGCTCAAGGCCGGCAGCGGCGTTCTGCCGGAGCGCATCCAGCTGGGCTGCGCTGTCGTCGGTGAATAGTGAGGGCTCCTCGACTGCCCGGCGGATCTCGGCGATGAACTCCGGCCGGATTTCCCGCCGGCAGTCGTCCTCGACGGCCGACAGGAGCGCTTCGCGGATCTCTTCCTGGGCGAACGCCTCCGTGTCCGCCCATTGCGCTACGCGCTTCCAGGCGGGTCTCATCGGCAGGCTGCGATGCGGGCCGTCACTCATCGTTAACCTCGATGTCAGATAGTATATTGTAAGTACTGACAATGTCAATTGTTGTCTGCAGTTAGGCCTTTTTCGACATGATACCCGTGCAATTGGCATTTTGGGAGGCACGTAGCATGGATTTCGACGGAATGGTCGCGTATGATGTTTTCGACGAAGGCGTCACGTTCTTAGTGTTTTTCGATGCTTGGAAAGGTTTTTCGACGTGATGAGGCTACAGAAGGTCCAACAGCCCACGTTCCAGGAGGAGACCGTACCCCAAGGAGCGCGACTGGCCGGCGCTGCCGCCCTAGTGCACGAGCTGGGCGTCGCCGCCCCTGTGCGTCGCCCAGCTTGTGTGGCCGACCAGCACGTCAGCGCCAGCCGCCGACTCGAGGGCGTCTGGACCGTTTTCGACAAACGCTACTGGCCGGGCGATGAGCTCGCCGACCATCTTGAGTTCCTGCTCAAGCACGAGGACACGGACCTCCTGGTTCTGAAGCGCATCTTCGATGCGCTTCCGCATGCCGAGGTCGAAGAGATCGTGCGCACCGCCCCCACAGCCACGCACGTGCGGAGAGCGTGGTTCCTCTATGAGACGCTGACCGGCCGTCCCCTCGATGTCGGAGACGCGCCGCGCATACCCGCGATTGATCTGCTCGATTCGACGGCGTACTTCACGGGCAAGCCGCGTCTCTCAAAGCGACACCGCGTGCGCGACAACCTTCTCGGCACCGGCCGCTACTGTCCGGTCATCCGCCGTACGCGGGCGCTCGAGCAGAGCCTTGCGCTCGACCTCGCGGCGCACGCTCGCGACACCGTGGGCCGCACAGGCGGCCACCTGGTTGCACGTGCCGCCAGCTTCCTCCTACTAGCCGATAGCCGAGCGAGCTTCCAGATTGAAGGAGAACGCCCGCCACGCAACCGCCTCGAACGGTGGGGGCGCGCTGTCCTGCAGGCCGGAAGAAACAGGCTCACGTTCGACGAGATCATACGGCTGCACAACGTTCTCATCGAGGACAAGCGCTTCGTGCACGCGGGCCTACGCCCAGATGGAGTGTTCCTCGGCGAGCGCGACCATGTTGGCGATCCGCTGCCGGAGTTCATCGGCGCGCGCGCGCAGGATCTCACCGAGCTGATGGCCAGCATGCTCGAAGCCAACGACCGCATGCGCGACGATGGCCTCGACCCTGTGCTTCAAGCCACCGCCACGGCCTTCGGCTTTGTATACGTCCACCCTTTCGAGGACGGAAACGGACGTATGCACCGCTGCCTTATTCACCACGTACTCGCCGAGCGTCGCTTCACGCCGGCCAACATGGTGTTCCCCGTGTCGTCCGTGATGCTCGACCGGATCGACGACTATCGCACCACCCTCCAAGCGCATTCCGGCCCCCTGATGCCCTACATCGACTGGCGGTCGACGCCAGAACGCAACGTTGAAGTCCTCAACGCCACGGCGGATCTTTATCGCTATTTCGACTGCACGCAAGCCGCCGAGTTCCTCTACACCTGTGTCCAGCGCACCGTCGACGCAGACTTACCACGCGAGATCGACTATCTGCGCCGGCATGACTTGGCGCTCCAGCGGATCATGGAGGCGGTCGAGATGCCGGACCGCATCGCCGAGAATCTGGTGATGTTCATCCGACAGAACAACGGCACACTCTCGAAGAACCGGCGGGAAGGGGAGTTCAAGAAGCTCGCCGATGACGAGGTTCAGCGGATCGAACGGATCGTGACGGACTCGTTTGAGGGAGGGGGGGGTGGGGGGGGGGGGGGGGGGGGGCGGGGGGACTCTAACTCCGGCCGTGCGTGTCGGGCAAGGTACCGGTGTTGTGTCCGCGTGAAGCCCGGACAAACGGACCCCGTCCTGACCGCCATCGCATCGGATCAGGCATCGGATCAGGACTTGCTAGCGGAAGCACATCAGCGTATAAGACAGAAGTAGCTCTTGAGTCGGCTGACGGCCCTCGCCGCATTGACGCGCGCAGGCCGAACCCATCGCCCGGTCGCGCCATCGGTTCCGAGCCTGGGTTTCCACACGACCACACCCTGAACGCCGCGGCGCAACGCCCCGGACGCTCATCGCCCTCCTGAATCGCCCCGCGCGGCAACGTCCGGGCGCCTTCACGACCACCCAACCCCAACGCAACGCCATGTCGGGAGGACAGCCATGTTCGATCCGCGAGATGACGCGCGCGACCGTGACGGGCGCGACCACGGCCGTGAACGCGTGTACGACAGACGCGACCGAGACGACCACGATCCGCGCGACGGCCTCTCGCGGGATCTCGACCTGCCGCGCGGCCAGGATCGGGAGTTGGTCCTGGACCGCGACAGGGCCTACGAGTTGAACGGAGAGGACAGCCGCACGCTGGCTGCAGTCGGTGCTTTTCGAGTCGTGCCCGAACACGACCTCGACACCCTCCAAGACACGCTTGACCATCTCCGCGGCGAAGGGCTGATCGGGACCGTCGATCTTGGCCGCAACGAGCGGGGAGTAGTGCTCACGAAGGAAGGCCGCGACCTGATCGAGTCTCACTCGATGGAGCGCGACGATGAACCTCCGCAGGCGTTCTACGCGGGTGTCAGCCGCGCCCGCGAGATTCACCACGACTCGAATCTATATGCGACGTATCGCGAGGAGGAAGCCCGTTTGCGGGGTGATCACGAACGCCCCGAGATCCGGCGCGTCGTGCTGGAGCAGGATCTGAAGCGCGAGTACCAGGCGTTCCTCCAAGAACACAACCGCGATCGCCCCGGCAGTGACGGACGACCGGACAGGGACCAGGAGGAGATTCGCGACTGGGCTCGGGAACACGACCTGCCGTACTTCGATGGCCAGGTGCACTTCCCTGACTACCGCATCGAGTACGAAGTTGGCGGGCGCGAACTCCACGAGGACATCGAGTTGTTCACGCCGCACTATCGCGGCGCCCACGCCGCCAGTCGTGCGCAGACCGGCTTCCGCATCTATGTCGTCGGTTCCCGCGGTGGCGGTGGGCGTTCGGGACCGCGTCCGCGCATCGCCGAGGAGTTCCTATGACGCACGTTTACCCACCCAACAGGACGCTCGACAGCGTAAATATCAGCCGGGTGACGGCCCTCCGTGACCATGACTTCACACTCCGGCAGCGCCAGTTCGTGGTAACCGTGATGGTTCACTCCGGGTGCTTCTTGGAACGGCAATACTGCGCGTTCACCGCCACCGTCCGCGGGCAGAACAGCCGTGACTTCGTCGCCCGGCTGGCCGCCCGTGGATTCGCGCGCGCCATCGAGCCAGGGTCAGCCCGGCGAGGGCGTCTCTACCACATCCACCACAGGCCACTGTACGAGGCGATCGGACTCCCGAACGATCGCAATCGTCGACTACTTTCGGTCGGTAGGATGGTGGAGCGTGTGATGATTCTTGATGCCGTTCTCACCGATCGACGCTGTTGGTGGCTGAGCCCCGAAGCCGACAAACGCAGGTTCTTCGGCGAGTTGCGCGAGACCGGCCCGCGGCCCGAGGAGTATCCCCACATCACGTTCGGGCTGGGGCCACCCAAGACGGTCCGCTGCTTCCCCGACAAGCTGCCCATCGGCATCATGAGGGATGACCCAGGGCGTTACGTGTTCCTCTACCTGGTGACCCGGCCGGTCCCCGTGGACTTCCGGCAATTCCTGCAGCGCCACCATGACTTGCTCGCCACGCTCCGCACCTGGACCGTTCGGCTGCTCGTGCCCCGGCGGTTCTCGACCTCCGTGGCCCTGTACAAGGCGGCGCTTCGAGAAGAGCTATGGAACCCGCTGGATGCCAGTGTCGCCAAGCAATTGGAGACGTACTTCCGAGAGCGGAGAGAGCAGGGTGGACATCTTGGTGACCCGTCCGATCCATACATCTTGAAGGCCTTTCGCCAGCATGGGGCCGCCAAGATCTCAGCCCTGTATCGGGCATGGCGACGAGAGGGGGACGTGGTGTTGTGGAGGTCGTGCGGGACGAGTCTTCGCGACGACCGAACTTACGGCTGTTCGGCCTGTGAGATACAGATGCTGAACGCTCAGTACCTGCAGCTCACCGGAACGATCGACCGCGAGGGGTGGGCCAGTAGGGGGGCCAAGCGAGAACTGCGTCAGGTTGGCCCCCCCGGCTCCACGAGTTCGCCGAATCAACTTCTTACACCCCTGGGTGCCCCTTGAACGCAAACCGCGTGCAACCGTCCACGCGGCAGCAACTTGCCGCGAGCCGCAGTTCGTCGAGGCGGCGCTCTTTGCCGCCCGATGCCGGGAGGTCTATGAGCCGGTCATTGCACCAACGATGGCGTGAACGACCCCGGTGCACTGCCTCGCCACTGGCCCCAGCCAGTGGAGTAGGGGTCGTTCACGCCATCGTTGGTCGTGCCGCGTGTCGCTGCCTGTGCGATCCGTTTGTGCGGGATGGACGCGCCGCCCGCGTGCCCGACTTAGTGCCCAGCATTGGCGATGCACCAGGGGCGGACGATCGCGGGAGCCGTACGGTGCGGTACCCGCGTCTCCTGACAGGAGTGTTGCGCACGCTCGCCCAGGACTCTCTGCCGCACCATCGCGCCATCAATGCTAACGCCGTGCTCGGCGTCGTCAATGCTCTCCGCTTCGCTTCGACCCGGCCGATGGCCGGGCCTCCGGGCTTTGACGATGCCTCCGCTCGGCAGGCGGAAGGCTATTGCGCGATGGTGGGCCAGAATGACGGTTGGGATGCGCGATGTGTTGACGTGCGCATCCTGCGAGCGTATGTTGTGTTTGTCTCAGCAGTGCCGCACGGCACTTCCTCCATTCGCCAGAACGGCCAACGGAGCGCGTTCTCGGCCGGCGCCCTCAGGGCACTTCATCGAGCGCTACCCCTGCCACTTTGCAGCCCGTTGCACGGCCGCCACCGACCGTTTGTCGGCGCACCGGCAAGCTGCGAAACGTGTGACCTCTTCGATGGGCATCGCCCTCAGGGCTATGCCCATGACGAGGATGCGCCTTCCAGCGGCACAGCCGTGCCCTGGATCCGCTAAACGTTCGAACAGACGGCCGAACCATCGACTCGGCCGTCGCCGCTCGGAGCCCAACCCCGCGGACGATGCCGGCTCCAGGCCGCATCCGCGCTCACCGTGTCGGCGCGTCGATCAACACATCGACGCGCCAGAGCGCGCCTCCCAGCCAACACGAATCGCCAGGACTCGCGTGCGATTGGGGGACCGCCATGGATGTGCCCGAATGCCCGGAAGACACGTCGAAACCGATCTCAATCGTCCGATGTCGGGAATTGCTGGGTGACGACGCCGACGCGTTGTCGGACGATGAGGTTCTTGTCGTCGCGCGCCATGCCGAAGCGCTGGCGCACGTCGTGATCGCACTGGCGCTGCGGGAAGGTCACATTCGGTAGGGCCATGGCGAGACGACACAGCTTGTCGGCGCCCGGCGATGAGGCTAAGCTGCCGGTTATGGTCGGCGCGGTGATCTATGTTCGCGTCAGCACGAAGGAACAGACCGAGAACCTGAGTCTGGCAACTCAGCTCCGCGCCTCCGAGGAGTACTGCCGCAGGCAGGGCTACGAGGTCCTCGAACGTTTCCACGAAGAGGGCGAGAGCGCCAAGACGACGGACCGCAGCCAGCTCCAGGCGCTGCTCAAGTACTGCCGAACGCACAAAGGCAAGGTCCAGTTCGTGGTCGTGTACAACCTCACGCGATTCGCGCGCGAGAAGTACGACCATTTCGCCCTCCGCGCGCACCTCAATTCGCTCGGCATCTCGCTGCGGTCGGTCACGGAGCCGATCGACGACACTTCCACTGGTAAGCTGATGGAAGGCGTACTTGCCGCGTTCGCGCAGTTCGACAACGACGTGCGCTCGGATCGGACGCGCGCCGGCATGCGGGCCGCTCTGGAGCTCGGCCGCTGGACATTCCCGGCACCCCTCGGCTACCTGAACGCCCCGAAGTGGTCGGGCAAGAGCATTCTTCACGACCCCGAGCGCGGGCCGCTCGTCAAGCGCGCCTTTGAGGATCTATCAACCGGGCGATACAGCAAGCAAGAGGTCATCGCGCGCGCGACCGAGGCAGGGTTGCGCAGCCGAAGGGGGCTCGCGCTCTCACCCCAGAGTTTCGGCCAGATGATGCGGAACGCCATTTACATAGGCAAGGTGGAGAGCCCGGACTTCGGCGTGTCCACGAAGGGCAACTTCGAACCGCTTGTGGACGAAGCCACGTTCTATCGCGCCCAGGCCGTGCTCGACGGCCGTGTCGTGGTGGCTGGTCCTCGACGGAGGAATCACCCGGACTTCCCGCTGCGCGGATTCGTGCGCTGCGAAAGCTGCGGCCGGCCGCTCACGGGTAGTTGGTCGAAGGGCCGGAACGGCCATTACGCGTACTACCACTGCCAGCGTCAGTGCCGGGCGGTGAACGTGAGCAAGGCCACTCTGGAAGGCGCGTTCGC
The DNA here is from genome assembly GCA_964396055.1 of uncultured Vicinamibacterales bacterium. Classification (GTDB taxonomy): domain Bacteria; phylum Acidobacteriota; class Vicinamibacteria; order Vicinamibacterales; family JAKQTR01; genus CAYJPV01. Next base: position 34,244 of record CAYNDV010000036.1, read on the forward strand.
AGATGAACTCGCGCTACTGCAGCCGACCGCGGGCTACATGCGGCTGGTCAAGGATCGGATTCTGCTCGTCTGGGAACAGCGACGAGCGGAAGCGACGGATCGAAATGCGGAGCGGGAGAAGCAGGTCAAGGTCATTCAGCAGAAGCTTGATCGGCTGGACGAGGCGTTCCTGTTTGCGCAAACGATCGACACCAAGAGCTACGAACGGCAACGCGACAGGCTTCGCGAAGAACTGACGCTGGCGCAGATCGACCAGCACGCCGAGGCCATCGACGAACTCGACGTACAGGGCATCCTGGCGTTCGCAGAACGCATCCTGCCCCGGGCCTCGGACTTGTGGGTCCAGGCTTCGCTCGACTACAAGCAGCGCCTGCAGCAGCTGTTCTTTCCCGAGGGGATTGCGTACGACGGAAATCGATTCAATCGAACCGCCGTAACAGCACCACTTTTCAAGTACTTGGCGCCGTCTGAGAGTGCTGATGAAGGAGTGGTGAGCCGCGTAGGAATCGAACCTACAACCCGCAGATTAAGAGTCTGCTGCTC
>CAYNDV010000037.1:0-33759 GCA_964396055.1 uncultured Vicinamibacterales bacterium
AGACCATGCCCCGCTCGACGAACTTCCCGAGCGCGCGCACGATGGCCGCCTGGTACCGGAAGTCCATCGTCAGGTACGGATCCGCCCACTCGCCCATGACCCCCAGGCGTTTGAACTGCTCGCGCTGGACGTTCACGAACTTCGTGGCGTACTCGCGGCACGCGCGGCGCAGGTCGGCCACGGTCATCTGGGCCCGTTTCGGGCCGAGCTCACGCACCACCTTCAGCTCGATCGGCAACCCGTGGCAGTCCCAGCCGGGCACGTACGGCGCGTCGTACCCCATCATCGAGCGCGACCGGACCACGATGTCCTTCAGCACCTTGTTGAGCGCGGTGCCGAGGTGCACGTTGCCGTTCGCGTAGGGCGGCCCGTCGTGCAGGATGAAGACGTCACGGCCCTGGCGCCGGGCGCGGAGCTGGCGGTAGAGGTCGATCGATTCCCAGTGGGCCAGCATCTGCGGCTCGGTGGCCTGCAGGTTGGCCTTCATCGGGAAGCTGGTCTTGGGCAGGTTGAGCGTGTCTTTCCAGTCGGCCATGATGATCTTTCCATTCTAGCAGCTACGCCTGGCCAGCCGCGGGGCGGCGGCGTGCCAGACCCCGGAAACACGAAGGGCCTGGCGGGCCCAGGGGCGCCGCCAGGCCCGGTGTGAGCCGGAGCCGCGGCGCTCAGCGCACGAAAATGTCCACGCGGAATTCACCGCGGTTGTCGCCGTGCTGATCGTCGTTCACGCCGAGGAACAGGACGCCGGTGGCCGGCATGCGCAGGGCCTGCGTCTGGTTGCCGATGGCGAACGGCCGGGTGTTGGCGACCTTGCCGATGAGGGCCCCGACGGGCAGGCCCGGGATCTCGGCGCGGGGTCCGGCCACGCGCCCCGAGTACGCGCCGGCCGATCCCGCCTTGTCGTCGCCGTCGCCGATCCACACTTCGCCCTTCGCATTGAAGGCCACCATCTGGCCCGACCGGACCTGGATGCCCGTGTCCACCCACACACGGTTGGCGGGCACGCTGAACCCGCCCGGCGGCGGGTCGGCCGGGCGCGAGGGCTGGCTGCCGCCCCCGCCGCCGCTCTCGGCGGCCGGCATGCCTTCCCAGCGCCGGAGGTAGATGCGCCCGATCTCGTTCGACCCCATCTCCCGTTGACCGTCGGAGGTGTTGAAGACCATCCGCAGCGGGTTGTCGCCCCGCACGTCCACCAGGCGTCCGTAGTAGTAGTCGCCGCCCCGCTGGAAGATCAGGTGCCGGCCCGACTGCATCTTCGAGGTCTCGGTGGCCGGGATGCCCTGACCACCGCCGACGAAGTCGATGACGGCCACGTCGTTGATGGGGATCCGCACCTCGTTCGACCCCTCGTTCATCGTGAAGTCCGAGCCGCCCATGTCCACCAGGACGCCGCGGACACGTTCGCCGGAAGTCAGGATCAGCGTGGCGCGGGCGCCGGCGAAGGCGGGCGCGGCGATGGCGACAGCAAGCACAGCGGCCAGGGCCGCGCGAAGGCAGAGGCGGAGCATGCGGACGTCTCCTTTCGACGGGTACGCGAGATGACGACAGTATACCGCACCGCCGTCGGCGCGACGGGCCGGCCGATCGCGTAGAATGGGGCGCCGTGCCACCCGTCCCGCCGCGCGCCGTCTTCTTCGACGTCGACTTCACGCTGATCTACCCGGGGCCGACGCTCCAGGGCGAGGGGTACCGGCACTTCTGCCAGTTGCGCGGCGTGACGGTGGACGCGGCGCGGTTCCGCGCGGCGGTGGCGCGCGCGGCGCCCATCCTCGACGAGATCAAGGCGCACAACTACGACGCGCAGCTCTTCGTCGACTACACGCGCGCGATCATCGAGCACATGGGGGGGACGGGACCGGCCACCGAAGACGCCGCCCGCGACATCTACGAGGAGTGGGCGGCCTGCCACCATTTCTTCCTGTACGACGATGTGGAGCCGGCGCTGCGGGCGCTGGCGGCGCGTGGGGTGCTCATCGGCCTGATCTCCAACACCCAGCGTCCGCTCGACGAGTTCGCGGCCCACTTCTCGCTGCACGGCCTCATTGCCGCCGCCGTGTCGTCGGCGGAGCACGGCTACCTGAAGCCGCATCCGGCCATCTTCTCGACGGCCCTCGCGGCCGTCGGCGTCGAGGCCCGCGAGGCGGTGATGGTGGGCGACAGCGTCCGCCACGACATCGAAGGGGCACGCTCCGCGGGCATGCGCGCCGTGCTCGTGCGCCGCAGCGGCGACGGCCTCGCCAGCCCGCTCCAGCGTTCGCTGGGGGCCGGGTACGAGGACGTGCCGGTGGTGTCCAGCCTGGGAGAACTGCCCGACCTCCTGCTCGGGCCAGCCGGGGCCTGACGTGGACGTCCGGGCCCTGACGACCATCGCCGAGTTCCGCGAGGTGATTGCCCTCGAGCGGGAGATCTGGGGCGGCGAACCCGAAGACGCCGTCGGCATCCCGATCTTCGCCGTCACGCTCAAGCGCGGCGGCCTGCTGCTCGGCGCGTACGACGGCAGGCGGCTGGCCGGGTTCGCCTACTCGCTGGCCGCCCTCAAGGAGGGCCGGCCGATCCAGTGGTCGCACATGCTCGGCGTCCGGCCCGAGTACCGCGGCACGGGCCTGGGACGCGCCCTCAAGCTGGCGCAGCGCGAGCAGGCCATGGCGGCGGGGTTCGACCTCATGGAGTGGACGTTCGATCCGCTCCTCGCGGTGAATGCCCACCTCAACATCCGCCGCCTCGGCGTGGTGGCCGACGAGTACGTCCTGAACGTCTACGGCGAGTCGACCAGTCCGCTGCACGGGAGCGTGGCGACCGATCGCCTGGTGGCGCAATGGTGGCTGCGCACGCCGCGCGTGACGCGGATCCTGGCGGAGCCGGCGACCGGCGGGGCGATTCGTCCGTGCGGCGACGGGCCTCTCCGTGCGGCGCCGCCGGCGGCTCCCGTGCTGCGGGCCGTCGAGCGGAGCGGGTGGACCGAGCCCGCGGCCGTCGATCTCGGCCGACCGGACGCCGCAGTGACCGTGGAGATTCCTGGCGGGTTTGCCGCCTGGCTCGATCGTGACGCCGGCCTGGCGTCGGCCTGGCGCGCCGCTACGCGTGCGGTCTTCACCCACTATCTGGGGCGGGGACTCCGGGTCGTCGATTTCGCCCTCGGCTCCGGCGGCGGCGGGACGTACGTCCTGGCGCGATCCACCGCGGACTGACGGCGCCGCGGGCCGAGGGGCGTCACTCCGGGTCCACCTTCACGGCAACGGCCGCCTCGCGGCCCGTCACCACGATCGAGGCGGTGACCGCCACCGCCAGGATGCCGGCCACCACGCCCAGCGACACGCCGATCGGGATCTTGTAGACCTCCACGAGCAGCATCTTGCTGCCCACGAAGATCAGCACCGCCGCCAGCCCGGGCTTCAGGTATCGGAACCGGTCCATCACCCCGGACAGCAGGAAGTACATGGCCCGCAGGCCGAGGATGGCGAAGATGTTGGACGTGTAGACGATGAACGGATCGCGCGTCACCGCGAAGACGGCGGGAATCGAGTCGACGGCGAAGATCAGGTCCGTGGCCTCGACGGCCACCAGCACGGCCAGCAGGGGCGTCGCGAACCGCACGCCGTCCTGCACGACGGTGAACCGCTGGCCGTGGTACGTGCTGACGAAGGGGACGAACCGCCGGAACAGCCGGAGGGCGATGTTCTCCTCGGGATCCAGTTCATCGTCGCCCTGCTTGAACAACTTGATGCCGGTGTAGATGAGCAGGGCGCCGAACACGTACATGATCCAGTGGAACCGCGCCAGGAGCGCGGCGCCCGCCAGGATGAAGATCGCGCGCATGACGATGGCGCCGAGGATGCCCCAGAACAGGACGCGGTGCTGGTAGGCGGCCGGGACCTTGAAGAACGAGAAGATGACGAGGAAGACGAAGATGTTGTCCACCGACAGGGCTTCCTCGATGAGGTAGCCGGTGGTGAACTCCAGGGCCTTGGTCGGGCCGAGCCAGATCCATACGACGACATTGAAGACAGCGGCCAGCGAGACCCAGACCGCCGTCCAGGTGGCCGCTTCGCGCAACGACACCGCGCGGGCCTTCCGGTGGAAGACGCCCAGGTCGAGCACGAGCATCGAGATGACGAAGGCGGCAAATCCGCCCCAGAGCCAGGGGTGGGCAGCAGTATCCAAGGGGACCTCAGTGAAAGGTGACGGCGACGCGCTCCCATTCTACCGGGTGTGGGGCCGGCGCGTGCGCAGGCGTACCGTGAACCCTGAACCGTGAACCCTGAACCTAGCCGGGTGGCCAGTGCATCGGACGCCCGCCCAGCAGGTGCAGGTGGATGTGGAACACCGTCTGCCCGGCCTCGCGGTTGCAGTTGAACACCGTTCGGTACCCGCGCGCCGCCATCCCCAGGTCCGCCGCCAGCGCCGCCGCCCGGCGCGTCATCGCGCCCACGAGACCATCGTCTTCCGGCGCGAGGTCGTTCAGGGTCGCGATGTGGCGCCGCGGCACGATCAGCACGTGCACCGGCGCCTGGGGGTTGATGTCGTGGAACGCCACGAGGGTGTCGTCCTGGTGGACGATCCGCGCGGGGACTTCTCCGGCGATGAGGCGGCAGAAGAGACAGGAGGGAGCAGGCACCGGGTGGCCTCCACGGGCAGGGCTGAGCCCTGCACTACGGGCGATTCGGGAGCGGCTCGCGACGGGCGATGACGACGCGGGGGATGCCGGCCAGATCGTCGAGCACCGCCTCGAGGCGCAGGCGCGGCTCCGCGTCGACCATCGCACGAACGGCACCGGCCTGCCCGTGACCGAACTCCATCAGGAACCAGCCGCCGTCCGCGAGTCGCGCCGCGGACGCCGGAACCAGCCGGCGGACGAGGTCGAGACCGTCCGGGCCGCCGTCGAGGGCCGGGTGCGGCTCGTAGTCGCGCACCTCGGGCGCCAGGTCCGCGATGGCCGCGGCCGGGACGTACGGAGGGTTCGACACGATCGCGTCGAACGGCCCGTCCACGCCCTCGAGGAGATCGGCGCGGACGCCTGTCACGCGAAGCGCGACGCCATGGACGTCGGCGTTGCGCCGCGCCACCGCGAGCGCTGCCTCGGATGTATCGGTGGCCAGCACGGTCGCATCCGGCAGCCAGCGGGCGAGGGCCACGGCCAGGCAGCCCGTGCCGGTGCAGACGTCGGCGATGCGCACGGTGCCCCCTGCTCCCCTGCTGGCCACCGTGATGCCCGGCCCTCCCGACGGCGGGTCCTCGTCATTGCCGCTCAGCCGCTGCAGTGCTTCCTCGACGAGCAGTTCGGACTCGGGACGGGGCACGAGCGTGTCGCGCGTCACCTCGATGTCGAGGTTCCAGAACTCGCGGTAGCCGATGATGTACGCCGTCGGCTCGCGTTGGCAGCGCCGCGCCACGAGCGGTTCGTAAGCCGCCGCGAACCCCGGCGGGGGCGCATCGCGCATGGCCGCGAGCAACTGGCCGCGCTCCCACCGGCCGAGCGCGTGGCGCGCCAGCACGTCGGCGTCGAGCGCGGCCTCGACGGGCTCGATACCCGCCGCCGTCAGCCTCGTGCGCGCCGCCGTGACATGATCACCGATGGTCACGGCGTGACCGCCGTGGCTTCCTTGAGTTTCTCGGCGTTGTAGTGCGTCACCACCTGATCCAGCAGTTCGTCCACGGCGCCGTCGAGCACGTCCGGCAGGCGGTGGGTCGTGAAGTTGATGCGGTGGTCCGTGATCCGGCTCTGGGGGAAGTTGTAGGTGCGGATCTTCTCGGACCGCTCGCCGGTGCCCACCTGGCTGCGCCGGTCCTTCGCGATGGCGTCCTGCTGCTTCTGCATCTCCATCTCGTACAGGCGCGCCCGCAGCACCTTCATCGCCTTCGCCCGGTTCTTGATCTGCGACTTCTCGTCCTGCTGCGACACCACGAGGCCCGTGGGAATGTGCGTAATCCGCACGGCCGAATAGGTCGTGTTCACGCTCTGGCCGCCGGGCCCGCTCGAGCAGAACGTATCGATGCGGATGTCCTTCGCGTCGATCTGGATGTCCACTTCCTCGGCTTCCGGCAGCACGGCCACCGTGGCCGTGGAGGTGTGGATGCGCCCGCTGGCCTCGGTGGCCGGCACGCGCTGCACGCGGTGCACGCCGCTCTCGTACTTGAGCCGGCTGTACACCCGCTTGCCCTCGATGATGGCGATGACTTCCTTGATCCCGCCCACGCCGGTCTCGCTCGTCGACAGGACGTCCACCTTCCAGCGCTGGCGCTCGGCGAAGCGGGCGTACATCCGGAAGAGATCTGCGGCGAACAGCGCCGCCTCGTCGCCGCCGGTGCCGGCGCGGATCTCCAGCACGACGTTCTTCTCGTCGTTCGGGTCCTTGGGCAGCAGCAGCACCTTGATCTCCTCGAGAATGGCCTCCGCCCGCACCTTGAGCGGCGGGAGTTCCTCGAGCGCCAGCAGTTTCATGTCCTCGTCGTCGGTCTGCGCCAGTTCTTCGGCCTGGGCGATCTGCGAGGCCACCTGCTTGTACTCGCGGAACTTCTCGACCATCGGCTCGAGTTCCGCGAGGGCCTTGGCGTGGGTCCGATACTGGACCTGGTCGGCCTGCACCGCCGGGTTGCCCAGCAGCGTGAGCAACTCGGTGTACTTGGCCTCGACGGCGTTCAACTTGTCGAGCATTGATGATCCTGGTCAGAAGCAAGAAGCAAGAAGGCCGAACGGCCCAACGGCCGCACGGCCGAACGGCCCTCTATCCCCCCGAGACGGGCGGCAGGAAGGCCACCTCGTCGCCGTCGTTCAATGTCGCGGTAAACCGCCCGAACTCCTCGTTGACGGCCACGGCCAGCGCGGCCCGGTGGTCCGCCAGCGCCGGACACTCGGCCGCCAGCGCGCGCCAGGCGTCCTCGACGGTGGCTCCCGCCGGCACCTCGCGTACCAGCGTTGCCGCCCCCGCCACGTCGCGCAACCGGGCGAACAGCCGCACCGTTATCCGCATGCGCGCCTGTAGGCGTCCCGCCGGGCGCCCTGATCGGCCGGATCGGCGGTGGCGCCTTCCACCCAGGCCTCGCCGTCCTCGAACCGCTCGTGTTTCCAGATCGGCACGATCTGCTTGATGCGCTCGATCGCGTAGCGGCACGCCTGGAACGCCTCGGCCCGGTGTGGCGCCGCGGCGACGATGACGACACTCGCCTCACCGAGGGCGAGCACGCCGAGACGGTGGTGCACCGCCAGGCGCGCCTCGGGCCAGTGCCCGGCGGCTTCGTCGGCCACCTGGGCCAGGGCCTTCAATGCCAGCGGTTCGTACGACTCGTACTCCAGCCGCACCACGCGCCGGCCCTGGTGTTCGCCTCGCACCGTGCCGACAAACGTCACCAGCGCGCCGAACGCCCCGGCAGGCGCCGCCGCCACCACCGCCGCGGCCAGCGCGTCGGCGTCGAGCGGATCCGGAGTCAGGTGCAGGGGCTTCAGGCTCATGGTGCGCAACATCTCAATATAGCAGGCGGCCGCCCATACGCCGTAGTGCGGGGCTTCAGCCCCGCCGAAGCCCGACGTCGGGGTGGCTGGTCAGGAACGGCCGAACACGAGGAAGAACTGGTAGGGGAGGAACGTCTCGCGTCGCAGCAGGCGCAGGCCTGCAGCCTGGGCGTCCTGGATGATCGTCTCGGCGTCGACGCGTTCGTCGAGGGCCGGGCCCGGGCCGTAGCCGTTCTTCTTGAAGTCCACGATCCCGATGCGGCCCTGGGCCTTGAGGGCGACAGCCGTGTTGCGCAGGATGGCCACGGGGTCCTGGAGTTCCAGTTCGTGGTAGGTGTTCACGATCAGGACCGCGTCGAGCGCCCCGGCCGGGAACCGCGGGTCCAGCGGGGTGCCCAGCAGCGGGCGCACGTTGCGCCAGCCCTCGCGGGCGGCCCGCCGGGCGGTGGCGTCGAGCATCTCCTGCTGGATGTCCTGCGCGTAGACGATGCCGTTGGGGCCGACGCGGCGGGCCAGGCGCATCGAGAACCAGCCTCCGCCGGTGCCGAGGTCGCCGACCACGGATCCTTCGGCGATGCCGAGGGCGTCCATGATCTGCCCGGGCATCTGCCACTGGTCACGGTCGGGCCCCTCGAGCAGGCCCAGGTCCTGCGGCGGAAAGAGGCGTCCGTGGCGGTTGCGCGACTGGGCGTCGACCACGACCGCGAGGGCGGCGATGGCGGCGCACGTGCACGCGATGAACAGCGGTATCCTACGGCGCATCAGGGAGTTAGCCGCACCGGAATGTTCGGTATATACTCTCGGCCATGTTACCAGAATTCTCCCAGAGCATCCTCGACCTGATCATCAGGACCTCGACCGACCTGCCTCCCGATGTCCGGGCCGCGATGAAGGCCGCGTCGGACGTGGAACCCGCCGACACGCGCGCGGGCCAGGCGCTCGCCATCATCAATCTCAACATCGACCAGGCCGTCGAGGACGAAGGGGCGATCTGCCAGGACACCGGCATGCCCACCTTCGAGATCCGGACGCCCCGCGGGGCCGACCAGATCTGGATGGCGGAGGCGATCCGCCAGGCTATTGCCGAGGCCACGAAGCGGGGCAAGCTGCGTCCCAACTCCGTGGACTCGATCACGGGGAAGAACTCCGGTAACAACCTCGGTCCGGGGACGCCCGTGATTCACTTCCACCAGTGGGAGCAGGATGCCATCGACGTGCGCCTGATCCTGAAGGGCGGAGGCTGCGAGAACTGCAACGCGCAGTACGCGGTGCCCGTCGAACTGCCGCACCTCGGGCGCGCGGATCGGAACCTCGAGGGCGTGCGCAAGTGCATCCTGCACGCCGTCTGGCAGGCCCAGGGCAAGGGCTGCAGCCCGGGCGCCGTGGGGGTGTGCATCGGCGGCGACCGCGCGTCGGGGTACGCCTTCGCGAAGCAGCAGTTGTTCCGCACGCTCGACGACATCAACCCCGATCCGACGCTGGCCGAACTGGAGGCCGGCATCATGGGCACGGTCAATACGCTGGGCATCGGGCCCATGGGCTTCTCGGGCCGGACGACGCTGATCGGGTGCAAGGTCGGGGCGCTCAACCGCCTGCCGGCCAGCTTCTTCGTGTCGGTGGCGTACGACTGCTGGGCGTTCCGGCGCCTGGGCGTCGTGCTCGACCCGCAGACCGGGGCCATCCGCCAGTGGCTCTACCGCGATCCCGCGTCGCCCATCATCCCGATGGCCGACCAGGCGGGGATCGTGCGATCGGGCCGCCGGATCGAGTTGACGGCGCCGTTCAACGAAGCCGACATCCGCAGCCTCAAGGTGGGCGACGTCGTGGTGCTGAGCGGCCGGATGTACACCGGGCGCGACTCCGTTCACGCTTACCTCATGAAGCACGATCCGCCCGTGGACCTGCGCGGCGCGGCGATCTACCACTGCGGCCCGGTGGCGGTGCAGGAGGGCGACCGCTGGAAGATGAACGCGGCCGGCCCGACCACGAGCATCCGGGAAGAGCCCTACCAGGCGGACGTGATTCGCCGGTTCGGCGTGCGCGTCGTCATCGGCAAGGGAGGAATGGGCGCCCGGACGCTGGAGGCCCTCAAGGAGTGCGGGGCGGTTTACCTGAACGCCATCGGCGGCGCGGCGCAGTACTACGCCCGGACCGTCGAGCGGGTGGACGGCGTGTCGTTGCTGGAGTTCGGCGTGCCGGAAGCCATGTGGCACCTGCAGGTGAAAGACTTCCCGGCGGTCGTCACCATGGACGCCCACGGGAACAGCCTGCACAAGGACATCGAGGCCGAGTCCGCGTTGGCGCTCGCGGCCCTGAAGTAGGAGCGACGGGATGCGTGCGCTGATCAGCGTGTCTGACAAGACCGGGCTGGTGGACTTCGCCCGCGGCCTGGTGAACCGGGGCTTCCAGATCGTCTCGACCGGCGGCACGGCCAAGGCGCTGGCCGCCGCCGGCGTGGCCGTGACGCAGGTGTCCGAACTCACCGGCGCGCCCGAGATGATGGACGGGCGCGTGAAGACGCTGCACCCGCACATCTTCGGCGGGGTGCTGGCCCGCCGGAACCACGCGGGCGACCAGGCGTCGCTCGACCGGTTCAACATCCCGACGATCGATCTCGTCTGCGTGAACCTCTACCCGTTCCGGGCGGCGGCCGCCGATCGCGCGGCGACCTTCGATCACGTGGTGGAGAACATCGACATCGGGGGCCCCTCGCTCATCAGGGCCGCTGCCAAGAACTTCCAGGACGTGGTGGTCGTGGTCTCACCCGGCGACTACACGCGGGTGCTGCACGCCTTCGACCAGATCGGCGGGCCGTCGCGGGAACTGCGGCTGGAGCTGATGCGCCGGGCGTACGCCCACACGGCCGCCTACGACGCCGCGATCGCCAGCGAACTGGAAACCGTGTCGGTGCAGGGCGACACGTTCGCGCGCGCGGCCCAGGCGGATCCGCTGCCGGCGCGGCTGCTGCTGGCGTCGGCACGGTACCGGGTGCTGCGCTACGGCGAGAATCCGCACCAGGCGGCGGCGTGGTACGTGCCTGCCGACGCGGACCACGTGCCGTCCGTGCTGCAGGGCAAGGAACTGTCGTTCACGAACCTGCTCGACGTGGACGCCGCGCTGCGCATCGTCACCGAGTTCCCCGAGCCGGCGGCGTGCGTGATCAAGCACACCAACCCGTGCGGCGCCGCGACCGGCGCGTCGCTGGCCGACGCGTACGTGCGCGCCCGGGACGCCGATCCGCTGTCGGCGTTCGGCGGCATCGTCGGCTGCAACCGCGAGGTGGACGAGGAGACGGCGACGGCCATCGCGTCGACGTTCATCGAGGCGGTGATCGCGCCGGCGATCACGGACTCGGCGCTGGCGATCCTGGCCGCGAAGAAGAACCTGCGCGTGGTGACGGCGCCCCATCTGTTCGCCGCCGGCGGCGCGCCCGCGATCGACGTCCGGTCGGCGCTCGGCGGGTTGCTCGTGCAGCAGGCCGACCGCGTCGTCGAAGCCGGGGAGCCGTGGTCGGACGCGGCCGGGCTCGAGGTGGTCACGGCGCGGCGGCCCACGCCGGAGGAGTGGCAAGCCCTGCGCTTCGCATGGCGCGTGTGCGCCCACGTGAAGTCGAACACGGTGATCTTCACGGCCGCCGATCGGACGCTGGCCGTCGGGGCCGGTCAGATGAGCCGCGTGGACGCCGTCAACGTCGCCGTGATGAAGGCGGCGGGCGCGGGCGTCCCGCTGGCGGGATCGGTGGCGGCGTCGGATGCGTTCTTCCCGTTCCGCGATGGCCTCGACGCCGTGGCGAAGGCCGGGGCGACAGCCGTGGTGCAGCCCGGCGGGTCGGTGCGCGACGCCGAGGTGATCGAGGCCGCCAACGAGCACGGCATGGCCATGGTCTTCGCGCGGCGGCGGCATTTCAGGCACTGAAGGGCCGTTCGGCCGCTCGGCCTTTGGGCCAGAGGCACGGCCGTTTAGGCCGTTGGGCTGTTCGGCCATTCGGCTGTCGGGCCTGTTTGCGCCACACGGCCGATGGCCAGACTGACACAGGAGCGCGTCGTGCGAAGACCCTGGTTGTTCGTGTTCGCGGCTGCGCTGGCGGCCGTCCCGGAGGTGTCTGCGCAGGCCCCGCCCGCGCCGGCGACCGGCATCCAGCGCGTGGCCTGGCTCCAGGGCTGCTGGCAGATGACCAGCGGCACGCGCACCGTGGAAGAGCACTGGATGGCCCCGCAGGGCGGGACGATGATGGGCATCAGCCGGACCACGCGGGACGGCCGCCTCCTCGAGTTCGAGTTCGTCGTGCTGCGCGAGCAGGGAGACGGGCTGGTCTACGAACCCCGTCCGTCCGGGCAGGCGCCGGCGTCGTTCCCGTCCCGCACGATCGACGAGTCGTCAATCATCTTCGAGAACCCGCAGCACGACTTTCCCACGATCATCGGCTACCGGCGCCAGTCGGCGGATGCGGTGCTGGCGTGGATCGAAGGCACCGTGCAGGGCAAGGCCCGCCGGGTGGAGTTCCCGTACTCGCGCGTGCCCTGCCCGGGCGGGCGGTGAGGATTGACGGTTCAGGGTTCAGGGTTCACGGTTCGCGGTTCATGAACCGGGAACCGCCGTGACGGCGATCGGCGGCCGTCTACCCCCCGAACGTGGCCAGCAGTTCCTCCGGGGTCACCGTCGCCGGTCCGAAACGTCCGACGACGATGCCGGCGGCGTGGTTGGCGAGCTGGGCGGCTTCGGACGGCGTGGCGCCGGCTGCCAGGGCCAGCGCCAGCGTGGCGATGACCGTGTCGCCGGCGCCCGTGACGTCGGCCACCTCGCGCGCGACGGCGGGGAAGTGGGCGTCTCCGCCGGGACCGACCAGCGACATGCCGTGTTCGCCGCGCGTGATGAGCACGCTGTGGCACTTCGCCCGCTCGAGGAAGACGCGGCCGGCCCGGCTGGCGTCGCCGTCGTCCCGGATCCGCATGTGCGTCGCGACCTCGGCTTCGTGGTGGTTCGGCGTGACGAGTGTCGCGCCGCGGTAGTACTCGATGTGCGGGATCTTCGGGTCGACCAGCACGGGAATCCCCCGCGCGCCGGCCGCGGCCACGAGGTGGGCGACGAGGCGCCCGGTGACGGCTCCCTTCAGGTAGTCCGAGACGACGACCACGGCGGCCTCGGGCAGGCAGCGGTCGGCCGCCGCCAGCAGAGCGTCCTCGACGCCGCCGGCCGCCTCGGCATCCGACTCGTAATCCACCCGGGCCACCTGCTGGTTGCGCGTGGTGACGATGCGCTGCTTCGTGGTGGTGGGCCGGCCGCGATCCACGACGAGGCCCGCGTGGCCGAGGCCCTGCGCCGAGAGATCGGCGCGCAACCGGTCGGCCTGCGCGTCGGCGCCGACGAGCCCCACCAGTTCCACGCGGGCGCCCAGGGCCCGGGTGTTGGCCGCCACGTTGCCGGCGCCGCCGATGCGGAACTCGTCGTGGTCGTGTTCGACCACGGGGACCGGGGCCTCCGGCGAGATCCGGTTCACGCGCCCGACGATGAACTGGTCCAGCATCACGTCGCCGACGACGAGCACCCCGCAGCGGGCGAAGGCGGTCACCACGGCCCGGGCGCGGGCCTCACCGAGCGGCGGTCCGGCGCTCATGCGGCACCTCCCCGGGCGGGCGCGGCGGCGGGCTCCGGCTCCTCGGCGGCGAACGGCAGTGTGATCAGCAGCAGGAACAGCATCAGGAATTCCGAGTCCCCGAAGTTGTGCTCGAACATGCCGGCGGCGAGCATCGCGGCGATGGCGCCGAGGGCCGCCGCGGCCAGGAATGCGTGCCGGCCCTGGCGGAAGATGCCCCAGGCGCCGGCCGCCGCGGATCCGATGAACCACAGCCACACCCCGAGGGCCGGAAGCCCACGCTCGGCGGCAATCTGCAGCGGCACGTTGTGCAGGTGGGGATTGATGCGCTCGACGGCCTCGGTGTCGCGAAAGCGGACGTACACCTCCTGCACCATGTTCGGCCCGAGCCCCGTGAGCGGGTCGGACTCGATCATGCGGACCCCCTCGCGCACCATGGCGATCCGGTCGCGGTTGGTGGGGTCGTGCAGGTCGAACATCGAGTAGAACCGCTGGGTGACCTGGGGCGGGGCCAGCGCGAAGAACACGGCGACGATCACGGGCAGCGCCCCGACCAGCCGGAAGTCCTTGAGCAGGAACAGCAGGGCCATGCCGGCGCAGGCGCCCACCCAGGCGCTGCGCGTGAAGGTGAGCACCAGGGCCACGAGCAGCGCGGGCAGCACCAGCGTCGGCCACACGCGGTCGCGCCGCACGAACAGCATGCGGGCCACCACCGCCGTGGTCACCAGCATGAGCAGCCCCGAGTACGTCATGTAGTGGCCCATGGCGCCTTCCGGGCGCTGGCCGAGGTGATCGTAGTGCAGCACGCCGTACTGCACGATCCCGAAGATGGCGCTGGCGGCGCCGACGGTGATCAGAATGAGGATGAGCGTACGCCCGGTCGAGCGCCGCGCGATGGTGAACGCCACGGGCACCATGAGGAAGAGCAGGAGCTGCCGCGAGTCGAAGAGGCTGACGGCCGGGTTCACCGAGAAGGCCGCCGCGACGAGCGTGAGCACGCCGTAGAGGGCGAGGGGCCGGAAGAAGCGAGGCGCCTCGAACCGCACGTGGCCCAGCGCGAGCAGGGCGAGCCAGGCGAGCGCGGCGACCGCGAACGTCGCCTGGGCGGCGGCAATCGACAACTGCACCGTCGCCGCGCAGGCGTAGAGCGACCAGGTGGCGATACGTTCGAGCCGGGCGCGAGTCATCGTCACGTTCTCCGCGAAGCGGTGCGGGCCAGGGCGCGGTCGGCCGCCGCCAGCACCGCGGCCGGCGTCACCGTGCGCAGGCACCGGAAGTCACCGGGCTCGCACCGGCGCTGGTCGCACGGGCGGCACGGCAGCGTGCCGGCATCCACGAGTTCGGTCGGGGACGCCGCGGGACGCCACGGCCCCCAGACCGCCGGCGTGGTGGGCCCGAAGATCACCACCATCGGCACGTCCGTCGTCGCGGCCACGTGCGCGGGGCCGCTGTCGCCGCCCACGAAGAGCCGCGCGCGCGTCAGCAACGACCGCAATTCGGTCAGGTCCAGGTCGCACAGCACCGGCACGGCGGTGGCGGGCACGCCCCGGACCACGGCCAGGCGCCGGATGGCCTCGGCCGTCGGCTGCTGGGCGGGCCCGGTCGTGAGGATGATACGCCGATCGGGGGCCTGCCGGTGCAGGCCCGCCACCACGTCGGCAAAGGCCTCCTCGGGCCAGCGCCGGAACTCGTTGCCGGCGCCGACGTGCACCACGACGTACGGCGCGCCGGTCATCGCGAGCCCCGCGAACCGGGCCGCCACGCGGCTGTCGGCGGCGGGGTTGTCCGGCATCTCCACGGGGTCGGCGTCCGGGGTCGGTCGCCGCAGCCCGGCGTCGAACGCCTCGAGCAGATCCCACTGGTTCATCACGGAGTGCCGTTCCCGGTGGCCCTTGGGCCGCGGCAGGCACTCGGTGTACATCCAGTCGCGCCCGCGCACGTCGTACCCGATGCGCCGCGGGGCGCCCGAGAGCCAGGCCAGCAGCGAACTGCGCGGGCCGCCGTGGAAGTCGATGACGGTGTCAAACCGCGCACGCCGCAGGCGCCAGGCGAGCCCCGCGTCGACACGCAGCCGCGGGAGGCCTCCCACCAGCGGCGCGACAATCACCTCTGTCAGGTGCGGATTGCGCGCGACCACCGCCGCCGCGTGCGGTTCGACGAGGTAGGACAAATGGGCGTCCGGGTACGCGCGCCGCAGGGCCCGGATGGCCGGCGTCGTCAGCACCACGTCGCCGATGAGCCGGAGCCGGATCAGCAGGATCTTCCGTGGCACCGGCTCAGGACTTCCGGGCGTCGCCCTCGATGGTGGCTTCGTCGATGAGCATCACCGGGATGTCGTCCTTGATCGGGTAGACGCGATGGCACTTCCCGCACTTGAGGCCCGTGTCGCCGTTGACCAGCGTGACCGGTTCGGTCTTGCAGGCCGGGCAGACCAGGATCTCGAGCAGTTCCGGACTGACGGGCATCAGAGTCGCCTCCTCGTGTCGTCTGGCCACTATAGCAGATGGCCGCCGCCCTGCCCGCTGACAGGCCACGGGGTTTGTGGAACAATCGATCCGTGACCCACGCGATCTGTGCGTTCGTTCTTGCCGCGGCCCTGCCCGCCGTGCCTCCGGCCCCGGCGCCGACCCGGATGCAGCCGCCCTCCAGGCCTGCGGCGCCGGCCGGGCGCGCGGGCGCCGACCGGCAGGCGGAGGCGTACTACCAGTTCCTGGCGGGGCGTCGGCTCGAGGGTACCGGCGACTTCGACGGCGCCATCAAGGCCTACACGCGGGCGCTGGAACTCGACCCGTCGTCGGGCGCCATCCTCGCCGAACTGGCGACGCTGTACGCCCGGCAGAACCGGATCCGCGAAGCCACGTCGTCGGCGGAGGCCGCGCTGAAGAACGATCCCGATAATGTCGAGGCCAACCGGCTGCTCGGGATGATTGCGGCCGAGGAAGCGGAGCGGGAGGAACCGCCCGGCGGCGAGGCGGCAGGCGCCGCGTCGCGTAAGGCGATCGGGTACCTGGAGCGCGCCCTGAGCGGTGCGAGTCTCGACCTGGCCGCCGGCATACGCCTGGCGCTCGGCCGGCTCTACCTCCAGACGGGCGCCGCGGACAAGGCCGTCACCATGCTGCAGAAGCTCGTGGTGGACGAACCGGGCATCCCGCAGGCCATCGGGCTGCTGGCCGACGCCTACGGCCGCGCGGGCCGGCGCGCGGAGGCGATCGACCTGCTGCGCGACGCGGCGGCCGCCGATCCCGACTTCTTCGAGCCGCTCGCCGAGGAACTCGAGAAGGCCCGGCGCTGGCCCGAGTCCGCGGACGCCTACGGCCGGGCGTCGGCCGCCCGTCCGCGCGACACCGATCTCAAGACCCGCTGGGCGTTCGCGCTGCTCAACACCGATCGGCCCGGCGACGCGACGCGGGCGGTCGCGCTCCTCACGGACGTGACGACGACGAACCCCACCAGCGCCTGGCCGTTGTACCTGCTGTCGCGTGCCCAGCGGGAGACCGGCGACCTGGCAGCGGCCGAACACTCGGCCCGGCGCCTCCTCGCGATCTCGCCGACCAGCGTGTCGGGCGCCCACGCCCTGGCGCAGGTCCTGGCCGAACGCCGCGACTACCCGGCCCTGGTCGATGCGCTGGCGCCCATCGTGGACAGGCTGCCGAAGGGCCGCGAGTCGGACCAGGCGCTGCTGTTCACGCACCTCGGCTTTGCCTACCTGGAAACCGGCCGGGCCGCGCAGGCCGTGACGGCGTTCGAGCGGGCCCGGGCGCTCGATGCCGGCAACCTCTCGGTGGTGTCGTATCTCGGGCAGGCCCTGATCGTCGCGCGCGAGTTCGACCGTGCGCTGGCTGCCGTACGCCCGGCGCGCGCCGGCGCGCCCGCCGACGTGCGTCTGGCGCGCGTGGAAGCCGATGCCCTGCGCGGCCTCGGCCGTGTCGACGACGGCCTGGCGGTGCTCAAGCCGCTGGCCGCCGGCCCGTCGGCGTCCGAGGACGGGGTCGCCGTGCTGGCGGAGTACTACGCGGCGGCCGGCCGCCACGCCGACGCCGCTGCCGTGCTGGTGAAGGGGCTCGAGGCCTTCCCCGACAGCGCGGACCTGCGGTTCCAGCTGGGGGCCATGCTCGACAAGCAGCGGCGCCCGGCCGAGGCCGAGCGCGAGTTCCGCGCGGTGATCGCCCGGGATGGCGCCCACGCGCCCGCGCTCAACTACCTGGGCTACATGCTGACCGAGCGGGGCGGGCGCCTTGAAGAGGCGCTCGAGTTGATCACGCGCGCGGTCGCGATCGACCCCCACAACGGAGCCTATCTCGACAGCCTTGGCTGGACGTACTTCAAGCTCGGCCGCCTCGACGAGGCCGAGCCCCACCTGGCCGCCGCCGCCCGGCAACTGCCGCGGGATTCGGTCGTTCAGGATCACTGGGGCGACTGGCTCGCGGCCCGCGGCCGGCACGCCGAAGCCGTCGAGGCCTGGGAGCGCGCCCTGGCCGGGGATGGCGAGTCGATCGACCGCGGCGCCATCACGAAGAAGATCAAGGCCGCGCCCGCCGCGCGGAAGTAGGCCCTCGGATGAAGGCCATCGCCGCGTGCGTCGTCGTGGCTGGGATGGTGCTGGGGTCGGGCGCATGCGCGGGACCGTCCGCCGTACGCCTGCCAGGGGGGCCGTGGGTGCCCGACGTCGGTGCCGACGCGGCCTTCGACCGGGCATCAGCCGCCTGTCGCGGGATGCGCACCTACTCGGCGGAACTGTCGGTTAGCGGACGCGCTGGTGCGACGAAGCTGCGTGGACGGCTCCTGGCGGGATTCGAACGGCCGGGCCGGTTGAGGCTCGAGGGAGTGGCCCCCTTCGGCGCGCCGGTCTTCATCTTGGCAGCCGATGGCGGACCGGCCGACCTCTGGCTGCCACGCGAACGCCGTGCGCTTCGCGGGGCCGGCGTGGCCGACGTGCTCGAGGCCCTGACCGGCGTCCGGCGCTCGGCTGACGACCTGGCCGCCATCCTCGGCGGGTGCGTGGTGGCCGATCCCCGTCCCGCGGGGGGCGCGCGCGGGCCGGGCGGCTGGTGGTCGGTCCGGCTGGGGGAGGCCCTGACCGCGTTCGTGCGCCAGCAGGACGCGGCCTGGTACATCCGTTCGGCCCGGGCGGCCGACGCCGGAACGCCGCCACGGAGCTGGACGCTGGAGTACGGGGAATTTGCGTCGGGCTTCCCCGCGCGCATCCGCCTGCAGGAACAGGCGGGCGCGGCCGGCACGGAGCTCACGTTGCGGGTGTCGCAGCGCGAGGTGAACACGGCGATCGATCCCGCGGCGTTCCGCCTGCCGCTGCCGGCCGGCGTCGAGCCGATGACGATCGAGGAACTGCGCGCGCGGGGGCCCCTGGCCGATGCGGGCGGCAGCCGCGAGGAGGAACGATGACGCCGGTGACGCTGCGTGCGCGCGCGTTCGCGAAGATCAACCTGGTGCTGCGTGTGGGGGCCCGACAGGCCGACGGATACCACCCGATCGAGACGGTGTTCCAGTCGCTCGCGCTGCACGACGTGCTCTCGTGCCGCGTGCGCCGCGGGCCCTTCGGCATCGACTGCGACGACGCGTCGGTGCCGTGCGACGACCGGAACCTCGTCTGGCGGGCGGCCCGGGCGCTGTGGCATCGCCTGGGGCGGGCGGGCGAGCCGGCAGGCTGCGCCATCACCATCACGAAGCACATCCCGCTGGCCGCCGGCCTGGGGGGCGGCAGCGCCGACGCCGCGGCGGCGCTGGCCCTGCTGAACCTGGCGTGGAAGGCGCGGCTGTCCGCAGCCGACCTGGGCGCGGTCGGGGCGTCGATCGGCGCCGACGTGCCGTACTTCTTCGTCGGAGGAACGGCCCTCGGCCTCGGACGTGGGGACGACGTGTATCCGTTGGCGGACCTGGCGCCGGCGTGGGTGGTGCTGGCGTGTCCGCCATTCGGCGTGTCCACGGCCGACGCGTACCGGTGGCTGGATGAGGCGCGCGCGCGCGGCGAGGCGGTGACAGCGGCGCCGGCGACGATGGCGGCGTGGGGCGCGCGGGTGCTGACCCTGCGCAACGATCTCGAAGGACCGGTGGGCGCGCGCCATGGGGTCATCCCGGCGCTGGTCGAGCAACTGGCGGCGTCGGGCGCGCGCGGGGCGGCCATGACCGGCAGCGGGTCGACGGTGTTCGGGCTGTTCGGGGACGCCGAGGCCGCCCGGCGGGCCGGGCGGGCGGCGGCGGCGGCCGGAGCCCAGGCCATCATCACGCGCACGACGGGCCGGGCGTGGTGCCGTCGTCAATCAATCCCGGATTGATTTATACAGGATCGTGCATAAATCAATCCGGGATTGATTGACTTGTGCGCGGCGCGGGCCATCGGATACACTTTCTGTTTGCGTCATTGACGCCGTGTCCCGTCTGGGCGGCTGGGTCCGCGACGGTGCCCGCGAGGAGCGAGCGGGGCCCTGCACAGGAGGACTGTGCGGGCGGCGGGACGGGCGCAGGCGGGCGGGGAGGACGGCGTGCCGCTGGCGCAGAACGTGTTGGGGCGTCGCCAAGCTGGTAAGGCACGGGACTTTGGATCCCGCATCCGAAGGTTCGAATCCTTCCGCCCCAGCCAGTCACGGACGAATGGACGGTTGACCGATGCCACGAGGCTGGGCCGAGATGAAGATCTTCGCGGGTAGCGCCCATCCGGGCCTGGCCAGGGAGATTGCCGAGTTTCTCGGCATCCAGGTCGGGCAGGCCAAGCTGCGCCGGTTCCCGGACTCGGAGGTTTCCTTCCAGATCGAGGAGAACATCCGCGGGACCGACGTCTTCGTGGTGCAGCCGACGTCGCCGCCGGTGGATCAGCACATCATGGAGATGCTGGTCATGATCGACGCGTTCCGCCGGTCGTCGGCGGCGCGGATCACGGCGGTGATTCCGTACTACGGCTACGCGCGGCAGGACCGGAAGGACAAGCCCCGGGTGCCGATCTCGGCGAAGCTGGTGGCGAACATCCTGTCGGCCGCCGGGACGAACCGGGTGCTGACGATGGACCTGCACAAGGCGCAGATCCAGGGGTTCTTCGACATCCCGGTGGATCACCTGTTCGCGGCGCCGGTCATCATCGACTACCTGGCGCGGCAGCAGTTCCCGCGCCTGACCATCGTCTCGCCGGACGCGGGCGGGGCGGAGCGGGCCCGGGCGTACGCGAAGCGGATCGACGCGGATCTGGCGATCATCGACAAGCGGCGCTCGCCGGAGGATGGCCACGCGGAAGTGATGAACGTCGTCGGGGACGTGCAGGGGCGCACCTGCATCATTCAGGACGACATCATCGACACCGCCGGGACGATGCAGAACGCGGCGCAGGCCCTGCTGGCCAACGGGGCGGAACGGGTGTGGGCGTGCGCGGTGCACGGTCTGCTGTCGGGGCCGGCGGTGCAGCGCATCGAGCAGTCGGCCATCGAGCGGCTGATCATCACCAACACGATCCCGCTCGACGCCGAGAAGGCGAAGTGCAAGAAGATCGTGACGCTGTCGGTGGCACGCCTGCTGGGCCAGGCCATCCGCAGCATCCATGAAGAGACGTCGGTGTCGTCGTTGTTCGTGTAGCGGGCGGACTTCGGGCGGGGCCGCCGGGCGGCGCCGCTCCTGACAGCAAGGACTTGAGGGTATGGAAGCCAGACTCGAAGCGGTGAAGCGGGACACATTCGGCAAGAACGAGGCGAACCGGACGCGGGCCAAGGGCCTGATCCCGGCCGTCCTCTACGGCGGCGTCGTGGTCGACGGCAAGCCGCAGGCCAAGGCGATCGCGGTGGATCCGAAGTCCGTGATGACCATCATGCACTCCGAGTCCGGCGTGAACACCCTCATCGGCCTGAAGGTGGACAACGAGGACGTGCGGGTGCTCGTGAAGGAGTACCAGGTCGACCCGATCACGCACAAGCTGATCCACGTGGACTTCTACCGCGTGGCGATGGACAAGCTCCTCACCGTCACGGTGCCTGTCACGGTGAAGGGCGAGCCGAAGGGCGTGAAGCAGCAAGGCGGCCTGCTCGACATCGTGCACCGCGAGGTCGAGATCGAGTGCCTGCCGGCGGACATCCCCGAGCACATCGAGATCGACGTGACGGAGCTGCTGGTCGGCCAGGCGGTCCGCCTGCGCGACGTCGCCACCGATCCGCGGTGGAAGCCGGTGACCGACGCCGACGTGATGCTCGTGCACGTGATCACGCCGCGCGCGGTGGCGGCCGAGGCAACGGCCGAGGCGGCGCCGGCGGCGGCGGGCGCCACGCCGGGAGCCGAGCCCGAGGTGATCAAGAAGGGCAAGACCGACAAGGCTGACGAGAAAGAGAAGTAGTGAAACTGGTCGTTGGTCTCGGGAACCCCGGCCGCCGCTACTCCGCGACGCGGCATAACATCGGGTTCGCCGTGGCCGACGAACTGGCCCGCCGCGCCGGCGCGCCCTTCGAGCACGGGCGCGCCAACGCCCTGACGGCCCGGATGGGCACGGGGTCGTCCGCGGTCCTGATCGTCAAGCCGCTCACGATGATGAACCTGAGCGGCGAGGCCGTGGCCGGCGTGGCGCACTTCTACAAGATCGACCCGGCGGCCATCCTCGTGGTGGCCGACGACGTGAACCTGCCGCTGGGGCGGCTGCGCCTGCGGGCGCGCGGCTCGGCGGGGGGGCACAACGGCTTCCGGTCGATCATCGCGCTGCTGGGGACCGAGGAGTTCCCGCGGCTGAGAATCGGCGTCGGCCGCGGCGATCCCCGCCGCGAGCTGGCGGATCACGTGCTGGCCCGCTTCGACGAGGACGAGGCGGCCGACGTGGACACGAGCGTAGCCCGGGCCGCCGACGCGGTGGAGTGTTTCATCGCGGAGGGCATCGAGGCGGCCATGAATCGTTACAACCGGTGGGAGGCCCCGGCCGCGACCGAGCGGGATCCGGACACGGCCTCCTGACTCCTTGCCACCCCGGAGCCGGGGTGGCCGGCATGACCAGAAGGAGCAGCATGAGTCAAGCCAGGCAGTACGAACTCGTCTATATCGTGTCGCCCGACGCGACCGATCAGGACATCGCCGACCTGCACACGCAGGTCGAGTCCATCGTCGCGCGCCTCAACGGCGAGATGGTCAAGACGGAGAACTGGGGGCGCCGCAAGCTGGCGTACCGCATCGGCAAGCACCGCGAGGGCACCTACGTCCTCGAGGTCTTCCACGGAACCGGCGAGCTGACCAAGGAACTGGACCGCCGCCTGAAGGTGAGCGATCTCGTCATCCGCCATCTGGTCGTGCGTGTCGACGAGGAGCTGCGCGTGGCCGAGCACACGCGGGGCCGGCGCCAGGCCAGCGCCCAGAAACGCGCCGAGCGGCACCCCGAACGGGCCGCGGCGGCCGCGGCCCGGGCCGCAGCGCGCAAGGATGAGGATGCCGACGAGGCGGAGGTGTAGCCATGAGTGACGAACGACGGGGCGGCGGGCCCTCCAAGGGCCGGGGCGGATCATCGCGCGGCGGCAACGGGCGCGGCGGCAGCGACAAGGCGGGCGGCCCGCGGCGGTCGATGTTCCGCCGGCGCAAGGTCTGCAAGTTCTGCACGGACAAGGTGGACTACATCGACTACAAGGACGTCCGGCTGCTCGGGCCCTTCGTGCCCGAGCGCGCGAAGATCCTGCCGCGGCGGATCTCCGGCGTGTGCGCCATGCACCAGCGCAAGCTGCAGACGGCCATCAAGCGGGCGCGCCAGCTGGCGCTGCTGCCCTATCTGACGGACTAGGTGAACGCCATGGAAGTCATCCTTCGTGATCACGTGGAAAACCTCGGCCGGCGCGGCGAGGTGGTGAAGGTGGCCGACGGCTACGCGCGCAACTACCTGCTGCCGCGCAAGCTCGCGCTGCCCGCCACGCCCGCCAACATGAAGGTGGTCGAGCGCCAGCGCAAGATCGCCGATGCCAAGGAAGCCGCCGAGCGGTCGGACGCCGAATCGCTGGCCGCCCGCCTCGCGCAGGCCGAGATCGTCATGGCCCGCCGCGTGGGCGAGCACGAGGCCCTCTACGGCTCGGTGACCTCGAGCGACATCGCCGAGGACCTCGCCGCCAAGGGCTTCGACATCGATAAGCGCCGCATCCAGCTCGCCGAGCCGCTCAAGCAGGTCGGCGAGTTCACCGTCCCCATGAAGCTGCACCGCGACGTCGTGGCGCAGCTGCGCGTGAAGGTCGTGCCCCTCGGCGAGCCGCAGCCGCCGGCGGAGGGGGGAGCGGAAGCGTAAGGGACAGAAGAAGACAGAAGACAGAAGACAGAAGACAGAAGCAGGGCGGCGGGCGGCCGGGGCGACAGCCCCGGTGCCCGCCGTCGGTGCTTGCGCCCGGAGACGTTCTCCGGTACGTTCTCCTCCGCCGGATTCTCCCATGGCCGACGCCGTCGCCGAACGCACGCTGCCCCACAACCTCGAGGCCGAGCGCGCCGTCCTGGGCGCCATCCTCCTCGACGGCACCTCGATCAACAACGCCGTCGAGTTCATCGACGAAAAGGCCTTCTTCCGCGACGCGCACCGCCGCATCTTCGAGAAGATGCGGCGCCTCTTCGAGCGCGGCCAGGCTATCGACTTCATCACGGTCAAGGACGAGCTCGCCCGGGCCGGGGAACTCGACGACGTGGGCGGACCCGCCTACGTGGCGTCGCTGGTCGACGGCCTGCCCCACGGCCTGAACGTCGGCGAGTACGCCCGTATCGTCAAGGAGAAGGCGACGCTGCGCGCCCTGATCGGGTCCGCGAACCAGATCCTCGCCAACGCCTACGAGGCCGAACGCGACGCCGCCGAGATCGTCGACGAAGCCGAGCGGTCCATCTTCGCCATCGCGGAGTCCTCGATTCACGGCGGCTTCGTCTCGATGGCCGACCTGGTGAACGCGAACTTCGCGCTGATCGACCAGGCCGTCCAGCGCAAGCAGCTGGTCACCGGCGTGCCGACGGGGTTCGTCGAACTCGACGAGATGACGGCCGGCCTGCAGCCGTCCGACTTCATCATCGTGGCCGCCAGGCCGTCGATGGGCAAGACGAGCCTGGTGCTCAACATCGCCCAGCACGTGGGCACGAAGACCGACATGACCGTCGGCTTCTTCAGCCTCGAGATGTCCAAGGAGCAGCTCTTCATGCGCCTCCTGACGTCGGAGGCCCGCATCGATGCCCACCGGCTGCGCACGGGGTTCCTCGGGGAGCGGGACTTCCCGAAGATCACCGCGGCCATGGAACAGCTGCACGGCGCCCGCATCTTCATCGACGACACCGCGTCGATCAGCGTCCTCGAGATGCGCGCCAAGGCGCGGCGCCTGGCGTCCGAGCACGGCCTCAACCTGATCGTCATCGACTACCTGCAGCTGATGCAGGGGCAGGGGCGTTTCGAGAACCGCGTGCTCGAGCTGGCGTCGATTTCCCGGGGCCTCAAGGCGCTGGCCAAGGAGCTCAACGTGCCGGTGGTGGCCCTGTCGCAGCTCAGCCGGGCGCCCGAAGCCCGGCCCGGCAAGCGCCCGCAGCTCTCCGACCTGCGCGAGTCCGGCGCCCTCGAGCAGGACGCCGACGTTGTTGTCCTGATCTACCGCGAGGACTTCTACGAGGCCACCGAGGAGAACCAGGGCATCGCCGAGCTGATCGTCGCCAAGCAGCGCAACGGCCCCACCGGGGCGGTCAAGCTGGCCTTCCTGAAGGAGTTCACGCGGTTCGAGAACCTCGAACTGCGCCGCACGTGACCCGCGCCACCTCCGCCCACGTCGATCTCGGCGCCCTGGCCCTGAATTTCCAGACCGTGCGCGCGTTCCTGGCCCGGCGCGCCGGCGCCGCCGCGCCCCGGGTGATCGCGGTCGTGAAGGCGAACGCCTACGGCCACGGAGCCGTTCCGGTGGCGCGCGCCCTCGAAGCGGCCGGCGCCGACATGGTGGCCTGCGCCGACATCGAGGAGGCCATGACGCTGCGGGAGGGTGGCGTCGGGTGCCGCATCCTCGTGTTCGGCGCGCTCAGCCTCACGGACCTGTCCGGGGTCTTCTCGCACGGCCTGACGCCCAGCGTCTCGTCGCCGATGGCCGCCCGCGCCGTCCAGGACGCCGCCCGCACGCGGGGCTGCCGGGTGGCGTGCCACCTCAAGATCGACACGGGCATGAACCGCCTCGGCTTCCGGTTCGACAACCTCGGGCGGACGCTGCCCGAGGTGCTGGCGTCGCCGAACCTCGCGATCGAAGCGGTCTACACGCACTTCGCGACCGCGGACCAGCCGGACGACGACGGGCTGTTTGCGTTGCAGCAGACGCGCTTCGCGCAGGCCCTCGCGCAGGTGGAGGCTCTGGGCCTGCGGCCGGCCTGCGTGCACGCCGCGAACAGCGCGGCCCTCGCCGCGGCGCCGGCCACGTGGCACGACGCCGTCCGCCCGGGGCTGCTGCTCTACGGCGTCGCCACGCCGGGCGCCGAGGCCCTGGGCCTGCGCCCGGTGCTGAGTCTGCGCAGCCGGATTACCGCCGTCAAGGGCGTCCGGCCCGGCGAAGGCATCGGCTACGGCGGGGGGGCGGCGTCCGACGCGCCCCGCACCATCGCGATCGTGCCCGCCGGGTACGCCGACGGCCTCGACCGGCGCCTGGCCGGCGCCGCCAGCGTGCTCGTCCGCGGGCGCCGGGTGCCCGTCGTCGGATCCGTGTGCATGGACATGATCATGGCCGACGTCACGGGGCTGCCCGTCCTGCCCGGCGACGAGGTGGTGATCATCGGCCGTCAGGGAGACGACGAGGTGACGGTGGACGAGATGGCGGGCCGCATCGGCACCGTGCCCTACGAACTGCTGTGCCGTGTCGGTTCCCGCATCGAGCGGATCTATA
The DNA here is from genome assembly GCA_964396055.1 of uncultured Vicinamibacterales bacterium. Classification (GTDB taxonomy): domain Bacteria; phylum Acidobacteriota; class Vicinamibacteria; order Vicinamibacterales; family JAKQTR01; genus CAYJPV01. Next base: position 25,862 of record CAYNDV010000037.1, read on the forward strand.
ATCAAGCCGGTTCGCAGGCCGTCACCGTACCGCCCCAGCGTGGGTAACCCGGCCGGGTCCCCTGCCTGCCCCCGTGGCGCAGCACCCCGCCCAGTCGTGCGAGAACGTGAAGCAGCCCAAGACCCTCTTCGTGTGCCAGGAGTGCGGGTCCCAGTCGGCCAAGTGGCTCGGCCGCTGCCCGGAGTGCGGCGCGTGGAACGCGCTGGTGGAGGAGCGGGCGGCCGAACCGGCCGCGCCCGCCGGGCCCCACCGCTACGCCGCCAGCGCCCCCGGCCAGGGGGCGCGGCTCTACGCCGACGTCCAGGTGAGCGACGCGGAGCGCATCCCGTCGGGCATCGACGAGTTCGACCGCGTGCTGGGCGGCGGCATCGTGCCCGGGTCGCTGGTGCTGCTGGGCGGCGAGCCGGGCATCGGCAAGTCCACCCTGCTGCTCCAGACCGCGGCGCACGTCGCGCGCGCCACGGGGCCGGTCCTGTACAGCTCCGGCGAGGAGTCCGAGCACCAGGTCAAGTCGCGCGGCGAGCGCCTCGGCGTGGGCCGCGCGCCCCTCTACCTGCTGGCCGAGACGTGCCTCGAGCGCGTCCTCGAGGAACTGGCCCGGGTGAAGCCGGCGCTGGTGGTCGTCGATTCGATCCAGACCGTGTTCTCGCTGAAGATGCAGTCCGCGCCCGGCAGCATCGGCCAGGTACGCGAGGCGGCCACGCAGCTCCTGTTCGCCGCCAAGGCGCAGAACGTGCCGGTGTTCCTCGTCGGGCACGTCACGAAGGAAGGCAGCCTGGCCGGGCCGAAGTCCCTCGAGCACATCGTGGACACGGTCCTGTACTTCGAAGGCGAGCGGCACCACGCGCACCGCATCGTGCGCGCGGCGAAGAACCGCTTCGGCGCCGTGAGCGAGCTGGGCGTGTTCGAGATGACCTCGGCCGGCCTCCGGCCGGTCGCCAACCCGTCCGCGCTCTTCCTGGCCGAACGCCCGGCCGGCAGCCCCGGATCCGCGGTGGCGTGCTGCATCGAGGGGTCGCGCCCGATCCTGGTCGAGGTGCAGTCGCTGGTCAGCACGACGACGTACGGGTACGCGCGCCGCACGGCCGTGGGCTTCGACCAGAACCGGCTGTCGCTGCTGCTGGCCGTGCTCGAGAAACGCGCGGGCCTGCAGCTCGGCGGCGACGATGTCTTTCTCAACCTCGCCGGGGGCATGACGGCCGACGAGCCGGCCCTGGACCTGGCCGTGGTGGCGGCCGTGGCGTCGAGCACGCGCAACCGGGCGATCGACGCGCGGACGGTCGTGTTCGGTGAGGTCGGCCTGGCGGGCGAGGTCCGGGCCACGACGCAGGCGGCGCGCCGGGTGCGCGAGGCGGCGCAGATGGGGTTCTCCCGGTGCGTGATGCCGGCCGCGAACGTGGATCCGAGCGACCCGGGCCTGGCGGGCCTGGACTGCGATCTGGTGGGCGTCCGCACGGTTCAGGACGCATTGAGTCATCTTCTCGCGTAAGCTGGCAGGGATCATTCTCGTGACGGTTCATCCCGGAGGCCTCATGGCCTGGTTCATCCTCGGTCGTGTCCTGTTCGTGGCCGGCGTCGTCTGGGCGGCGGCCACCTTCCAGCCCGTGCCCGGGGGCGCGGGCGTCAACGCGGTCCTCGGCGCGGCGGTCGCGGCCGCGGGCATCGCCCTCGAGTGGCGGCTCCGGGAGGCGCCGATCACGCACGTGCTCGGCGCCATCCTGGGCGGCGCGTGCGGCCTGGCGCTGGCCCTGCTCGTGGACGTCGCGCTCGGGTACCTCGACGCGCCCGGGCATCGCGTCGCGTTCCTGCAGAGCGTCACGCTGCTGCTGCTGCCGTACCTCGGGCTGGCACTGGGTGGGCGCCACGGCGAGTGGCTGGAGCCGGCGCGGCTCGTGAGCCTCTTCCGCTCCGCGGGGCCGCTGCGGCGCTATCGGATCCTCGACACCAGCGTCATCATCGACGGCCGCATCGCCGACCTGTGCGAGACCGGGTTTCTCGACGGGACCCTGGTCATCCCGCAGTTCGTGCTGAAGGAACTGCAGGCGATCGCCGATTCGAGCGACACGCTGCGCCGCAACCGCGGGCGCCGCGGCCTGGACATCCTCCAGAAGATCCAGAAGATGGCGAGCGTGGACGTGACGATCTCCGACCTCGACTTTCCCGACGTGCGCGAGGTGGATCTCAAGCTCATCGAGCTGGCGCGGACGCTGCAGGGCAAGATCGTCACCAACGACTTCAATCTCAACAAGGTCGCGCAACTGCGCGGCGTGGACGTGCTGAACATCAACCTGCTCGCCAACGCCCTGAAGCCGGTGGTGCTGCCGGGCGAGATCATGAAGGTGTTCATCCTCAAGGAAGGCAAGGAGTACAACCAGGGGGTGGCCTACCTCGACGATGGCACGATGGTGGTCGTGGACAACGCGCGGAAGATGATCAGCAAGACCATCGACGTGGTCGTGACCAGCGTGCTGCAGACCACGGCGGGGAAGATGATCTTCGGGCGCTTCATCGAAGCCGGCGGGGCGCAGGGCGGCGACGGCGAGGCCGGCAACCGCCGGCCGCGGGCGATCGCCCAGCCCAACGGCGTGGTGCCGCCGGCCGGGTCCGTGCAGGCGCCGGGCACGCCGCCGCCAGCCTCGGCTGCCCCGCAGACGAAGTGACGGTGCCGACGTTCCACTGGTGTCGGACGGTCTTTTACCTGATCCCGGCGATCGGCCTGTACACGGTCGTCCTGGGGACGGTGTCGCTGCTGTCGAGCCTCTGGGACCGCACCGGGCGTTTCGCGCACGGCTGCGCCCGCGCCTGGTCGCGCCTGATCCTCGTCACCACCGGCGTGCGCGTGGAGGTCCGCGGCCTGGAGCACCTCGTGCCGGGCACCACGTACGTCTTCGTGGCGAACCACCAGAGCATCTACGACATCCCCGTGATCTTCTGGTGGGTGCCGTTCCAGCTCCGGATCATCGCGAAGGAGTCGCTCGGACGATTCCCCTTCCTCGGCTGGCACCTGCGGCGGACCGGCCACCTGCTGGTCGACCGCACCAACCCCGACCGCGCCGGCATCCTGCGCGCGTGGCGGGGCCTGCTGGCCCAGGGACTGTCCCTCATCATCTTCCCGGAGGGCACGCGCAGCGCCGATGGCCGCGTGGGTCGCTTCAAGGCCGGCAGCTTCATGCTGGCGATCGAAGCGGGCCTGCCCGTCGTGCCGATCGCCGTCGTGGGGACGCGGCGGGTGATGCGCAAGGGACAGCTCACCGCGAGGCCCGCGTGTGTCGAGATGACCATCCACCCGCCCCTCGCCACCGCCGGGGGGGCCTGGGCGCCGACCATCGAGGACGCAAGGCGCCTGGCCGGCGGAGTGCAGCAGGTGATTGCCGCGTGCGTCGAGGCGCGCGAGCGGGCGAGGCAGCCGTGGCCGACCCGGTGATGGTCGCCGCCGATCTGCGCGGGGCCGTCCGGCTGGGTGTGCTCTGGTGCGACGCGGACGCCGGCAGCGCTGCGCCCGGCCTGGACGAGGCCCTGGCCGAGGCGGCCCGTGCGGCCCGCGACACGGGCGGCGCCGACGTGGCGGCCGCGCGGGCGCTCTACAAGGCCATCGGCCTCGATCCCACCCGCACGCGGCCATCGTCCGAGGCGCTGCTGCGACGGGTCCGGAAAGGCGGCGAGCTGCCGCGCATCAACACCCTGGTGGATGTGGCCAACTGGTGTTCGCTCGAGTGCCAGCTGCCGTACGGGCTCTACGACGCCGACCGCGTCGTGCCGCCCGTGACGCTGCGACTCGGGGCGCCCGGCGACGCCTACGCCGGCATCCGCAAGGACGACGTGCACCTGCACGGCCGCTACGCGCTGTTCGACGCGGCGGGCCCCTTCGGCAATCCGTCGTCGGATTCCGCGCGGACCATGGTGACGGCTGCCACGCGCCGCGTGATGGCCGTCGTGTTCGCGCCCCCCGCCGTGACCGCGGCGCGGATGGGCGCGATCCTCGATCTCACGGCCGCGCGGTACGCGGCGTTTGCGGGCGGCCGCGAGACGGCCCGCTGGATGCACTGACATGCGCGTGGCGGCGATTATCGCGGCGGGCGGGCGTGGCGAGCGCCTCGGGGCCGGCCGCCCGAAGCAGTTGTTGCGGCTCGGATCCCGGACGATCCTCGAGCGCTCCGTGCAGCGGTTCGTGGATCATCCGCAGGTCGACGAGGTGGTGATCGTGGTGCCGCCGGACCTCGTCGACGAGATCCGCGGCTGGTGGACGGCCGCGCCGAAGCCGGTGCAGGTCGTCGCGGGCGGGGCCCGCCGCCAGGACTCGGTCGCCGGCGGGTTCGCGGCGGTCGACGGGCGCGCGGATCTCGTGGTGGTCCACGATGCGGCCCGACCCTTCGTGAGCGCGGATCTGATCGCCCGGACGATCGAAGCGGCGGCCGCGGCCGGCGCGGCGCTGGCCGCGCTGCCGAGCCGCGACACGGTGAAACTGGAAGCCCCGGCCGGCGGCGTGGTGGAGCGGACCGTGCCGCGCGAGCGGGTGCACCTGGCGCAGACGCCGCAGGCGTTCCGCGCCGACGTGCTCCGGGCGGCCATCGCGGCTGGCGCCGGCACGGCCACCGACGAGGCCGCGCTGGTCGAGGCCCTCGGTCTGCCCGTCCGGCTCGTGGCCGGCGAGTCGACGAACCTGAAGATCACGACAGCCGCGGATCTGGAGATGGCCCGAACCCTGGCAACGTTAGACGACGAACGGCCGGCGATGCGCGTGGGCACCGGCTATGACCTGCACCGCCTGGTGGAGGGGCGCCCGCTCATCCTGGGCGGCGTGACCGTGCCGCACACGCACGGACTGGCGGGGCACTCGGATGCCGACGTCCTGGCCCACGCCGTCACCGATGCGATTCTCGGCGCCGTGGCCGGGGGCGACATCGGCCGGCACTTTCCGGACACGGACCCGCGGTGGAAGGGCGCCGACAGCCTCGCGATGCTGGCGCACGCCGTGACCGTGGCCCGCGATGCCGGGTACGCCGTCGCCAATCTCGACGCCGTCATCATCGCGGAGCGGCCGAAGCTGCTGCCGCACATCCCGGCGATCCGCGAACGGCTGGCCGCCGTCATCGGCGTCCCGGTCGATCGCGTGAGCGTCAAGGGCAAGACCAACGAAGGGGTGGGCGAACTTGGCCGCGGCGAGGCCATGGCCGTCCATGCCGTGGCACTACTGATGCGGGGAGACCCGACCCGTCCCCTGGGTGTAGCCTGTGAGTGAGATGAGACTTCGATTCGCGCCCAGCCCGACCGGCCTGCTGCACGTCGGCAACGCCCGTACGGCGCTCTTCAACTGGCTGCTGGCCCGCGGCCAGGGCGGCACGTTCATCCTCCGCATCGAGGACACCGACGTCGAACGATCGACGGCGGCCTCCGAGGCCGGCATCCTCGAGGACCTCCGGTGGCTCGGCCTCGACTGGGACGAGGGGCCGGACGTCGGCGGGGGCCACGGGCCCTACCGGCAATCGGAGCGGCTGGACCTCTACCGGTCGTACGCGACCGAGCTCCTCGAGAGCGGGCGGGCGTACTACTGCTTCTGCCATCAGGAGCAGCTCGAGCAGGACCGCAAGGCGGCCATCGACGCCGGCCGGCCGCCGAAGTACGTCGGCCGCTGCCGCGATCTGCCGCCGGGGACGGCCCGCGACCGCCTCGGCCGCGGGGAGGCGGCGGTCGTCCGCTTCCGCGTGCCGGAGGCGCGCGAGGTGTCGTTTCACGACGTCGTGCGCGGCGTGGTCCGGTTCAACACGGACGTCATCGGCGATCCCGTGCTGGTGCGCTCTGACGGGCACCCCGCGTACAACTACGCGGTCGTCGTCGACGATGCGCTGATGGCGGTGACGCACGTCATCCGCGGCGAGGACCACATCTCGAACACGCCGCGCCAGGTGCTGCTCTACGAGGCCCTCGGCTTCACGCCGCCGGTGTTCGCCCACCTGTCGCTGGTGCTCGGCCCCGACCACACCCCGCTCTCGAAGCGGCACGGCGCCACATCCGTGTCCGAGTTCCGCGCGCGCGGGTACCTGCCCGAGGCCCTGGTGAACTACCTCGCCCTGCTGGGCTGGTCGCCGGGCGGCGGCGAAGAACTGCTGCCGGTGGACGAGCTGGCGCGCCGCTTCTCGCTCGAACACGTCGGGCACAGTGCCGCGGTGTTCGACGCCGAGAAGCTGGCGTGGGCCAACCGCCACTACGTGCGCCTCGCCGACCCGGCCCGCCTGGCGGACCTGGCGCTGCCGTACTTCGTGCGCGCGGGTCACGTGCGCCAGGACACGCCCCAGGCCCGGGCCTACGTGCGCCTGCTGCTGCCGATGGTCGCCGGGACCGTCGACCGGCTCGAGCACATGCCCGATCGCGTACGCATGGTGTTCACCTTCGATCCGGAGTCCGCGCTGGCGCGTCCCGACATCGCGGCGGAACTCGCAGACCCGGGGGCCCGGCAGGTGGTGGCCGCGCTGGCCGGGGAACTGGCGGCCGCGCCGCGGCTCGCCGACCGCGAGGCGTTCCGCGCCGTGGCGGCCCGCGTGAAGGCCACCACGGGCCAGAAGGGCCGGTCGCTGTTCCATCCGATCCGCGTTGCGCTGACCGGCGAGGCCGACGGGCCCGAGCTCGACCTGCTGGTGCCGGCCATCGAACACGGCGCCGGCCTCGGCGCCGACAGCGGCGTGGCCCCCGTGGCTGGCTGCCGCGAGCGCGCCGCGTCGTTCGCCGCCAGGCTGGCGGCTCAGGGGCCGACGGGCGCGGGCGGGGCATGCTGATCTACGGCTTCAACCCGGTGCGCGAAGCCCTGCGTGCCGGCCGCGCGGCGGTGGTGCGCATCTCCGACGCCGCCTCGCGCGATCGCGTGAGCGAGCTGCGCGACCTGGCGCGAACCTCCGGCGTGCGGGTGGAGATCGTGCCGGCCGCGTCGATCGACCGGGCCGCCCGGGGCGGCGTGCACCAGGGCGTGGTCGCGGAGCTGCGCGAGGCCGAGTCGTACGCCGTCGAGGACCTGGTGGCGGGTGCCGCCGGCGCGCCACTGATCGTCGTGCTCGACGGCATCGAAGACCCGCACAACGTGGGGGCCATCATCCGCACCGCCGACGCCGCCGGCGTGGACGGCGTCGTCCGGCAGTCGCGCCACGCGGCACGCCTGGACGGCGCGGCGGCGAAGGCCTCCGCCGGCGCCATCGCCCACGTCCGGATCGCCGAGGTGGTGAACATCGCGCGGGCGGTGGAGGACCTGAAGGCGGCGGGCGTGTGGACCGTGGGGCTCGCGGGTGATGCTCCCGACGCCTACGACGCGATCGACCTGACCGTGCCCACGGCCGTCGTCCTGGGGGCGGAAGGCAGCGGGCTGCGCCGGCTGGTGCGCGAACGGTGCGACCGCCTCGCGTCCATCCCGATGGCGGGCCGGGTCTCCAGCCTGAATGTCTCGGCGGCGGCGGCCGTGGTGCTGTTCGAGGCCGTGCGGCAGCGCCGGGGCCGGCCGGCCCCGGGGTAGCGGGCCAGCCGGCTGCTGGCTGGATCGCCCCGGATCACCCGGGGGATTTCCGTTCGGCACCCTTTTCGCAGTAACATAGACAGTTGCGTCCCTTCCGGTACGCGTCCCCGATGCTTCCGCGGCTTCCGGAGGTGTCGGCCGGAGGCGGGCCGGGTGAGGGGCGTGGACGTTGCGGGATGGCACGAACCGTGCTAATCTCGTAGTTTCGTCTGGCTGGCGTAGCTCAGTCCGGTAGAGCAGCTGATTTGTAATCAGCGGGTCGGGGGTTCAAATCCCTTCGCCAGCTCCACGTCCTGGCTGAGCGGGCCGGGCCCTCCGGGGTGCGGCGCGTCGAGCGGGACGACAGTGGGGGAGGTTGCAGAGCGGTCAAATGCAACAGACTGTAAATCTGTCGGCCATGCGC
>CAYNDV010000038.1:0-25407 GCA_964396055.1 uncultured Vicinamibacterales bacterium
AGAGCGCGATCGCTTCCTTGATGCGCTCCATCAACTCATCCAGGGAGCGAGCCTGCGTGTGGCAGCCGTGCAGCGTGGGAACGGAAGCCACGTAGAAGCCCTCCGCGTCCCGTTCGACAACAACGTTGAATTCTCTGCCCATCAGTTCACCACCTCCTGGCATTGTACGAGCGAACGGTCGGCGCCGGATAGCGCAAACGAAGGCGGGCAGACTGCCAGTCCACCAGACTGGCGGATCGGTTATCGCATAAGACGACCGCCTGGATGGACGTTTCGGTTGGCCATCCGGAGGCGCTCGTCGTAGGATGTTGGAGGGCAACACCAACAATGTCTTCCGGGCCGGCGCGCTGCGCGCGCGTACGGCGAACGTCTGGCCGTCTGATTCCGGGTTCGACCCGAGAAAGGCTCCCCATGCGCGCTCGGAGTCGTCGTCTGCTGGCAGGAACCGGTCTGGTCGGGCTGCTTGGGGTGGCGCAGTTCGGCAGCGGCGACCCCGCCCGGGCCGCCACCCGCACCCCGAACATCCTGTTCGTCGTGCTGGACGATGTCGGCGTCGATCAGTTGGCCGCGTTCAACCCGGCGGCCGGCACGGGGGCACTCACCCCGAACCTGAACGCCATCGCGGCGGCGGGCGTCAGGTTCTCGAACTTCTACGCGATGCCCGAGTGCTCGCCGAGCCGCGTCGCGATGTTCACCGGCCGGTACCCGCTCCGGACGGGCGTGAACGCGGCCATCCTCGATCAGGACCTGCCGGCCGCGCAGATCTCGCCGTACGAAGCCACGACGCCGCGCGTGCTGAGGCGGGCCGGGTATCGGAGCGCGCTGCTCGGCAAGTACCACCTGGGCGGACCCGAGAACAACCCGGACGGGAACAACGCCCCGGTGCGCATGGGCTGGGACTACTTCAACGGCAACCTGCGAGGGGGCGCTGCGGGCATCGACAAGACGCTCGGCGGCCAGTACACGCAGGACTCGGATCGGTACTCCTGCGGGTTTCCAACCGGCACGGATCGGGGCGCCATCTGGTTCCTCAACGAGGCGGGCCAGGCGTACTGCGACGACAATCAACGGGCAGGGTACACCGGCCAGCAGGGCGTGACGCTGGGTGGCATTCCCGCGCTCGACGGTCGCGGCAACTTCGCGCCGACGTGCGTGGCGGCGTCGCCCACGCCGCCCGACTTCACCAGGCCCAACGCGTACTACGTCTGGCCGCTCGCGGCCGGTGACCTGCGCGGCGTCAAGACCTCGCGAGCGCGTGGCTACATGACGACGGCACAGACCGATGCCGCGCTCGCCTGGGTCGAGAAGGTCCGGTCCGACTCGGACGCGCCGAGGCCGTGGATGGCCACGGTGAGCTACAACTCGATCCACACGCCGTACCAGCAGCCGCCGGTGGATCACTACCCACCGGGTTTTGTCTGGCCCGCCGCCATCCCCGAGAACTGCAACGTGACCTCCGCCCAACGCGTCATCAGCGACCTGATGCTCGCATCGCTCGATCGGGAGATCGGGCGCTTGCTGGTCGGCCTCGGCCTCGCGCGGACCGAGGGCGGGCAACTCGTGTACCGGCCGGAGTCGACCGACACGATGGTGGTCATCGTCGGCGACAACGGCAGCTTCTTCACGAGCGTGAAGACCCCGTTCGACCCGACGCGGGCGAAGGCGACGCCCTACCAGACCGGCGTGCTGACGCCGCTGATCGTCGCCGGCCCGCAGGTGCTGGGCCAGGGCCGCACAATCGCGCACCCGGTGAACATCGTCGACCTGTTCGAGCTGTTCGGCGAGTCAGCCGGCCTCGACGTGCGCAGCCTGGTGCCGCCCTCGCACACGCTGGACGCGCAGCCGATGCTGGCGTACCTGACCAACCCGAGCCAGCCGAGCATCCGGCAGACGAACTTCTCGCAGCTCGGCACGGGGGTCCTGCCGCCTTCCGTCACGGCCTGGCCGTGCGTCATCCGGATCGGCCCGGTCAACGTCGCCACCGACACGCTGTTCACGTCGAAGAGCGTGTGCGATGAGCAGGCCGGCACGTGGTTCGGGCCGACGGAGACCCAGCCGACACCGCCGTACCCGACCAGCTGTGCGGTGCGGGCGTCCGGCCTCTACAGCAGCCTGACCATCCTGGCGCCGCGCGTCTGGGCCATTCACAACACACGCTACAAGCTCGTGAAGGTCGATCGCCCATCCTGCGACGCGGCGCTGGGTCAGTACGAGTTCTACGACCTCGCGGCGCGCACGCCCACCAACCCGCTCGGGATCGACCTGGCTTCGACGAACCTGCTGACCAACGGGCAACCCATCGGCCTGACGCCCGAGCAGACCGCGAACTTCAACCAGCTCCAGTCGCAGATGCAGGACCTGATCGCCTCCGAACCCGCCTGCTATGGAGACGGCAACCTCGACAGGCAGGTTGATGACGAGGACGTGAAGGGCGTCCTCCGCTTCTGGGGCCAGACGAGCGTGTTCGACGTCAATCGCGACGGCATGACGAACGTGAAGGACCTGCAGTGCGTCCAGAGCAACCTGGGGAACCAGTGCCGCGTGCAGGGAGCCGGGAAGGCGTGTCAGTAGCCCCCGGACCAACCCCGCGCGAATGGCGGGTCTCCCGCCGCCCGGCAGATAGGTGAAACGAGCCGCCCCACGGAACCGGAAGCCGCGCGGGTGCCGACCGCACCGAGATCGCCTACAATGCCGCCGGCCGATCCGGTTCGGTTCGATTGGGGGCGGTTCCATGCACATCCGCGCGTTCGCTCTCCTGCTGATCATGGGGACGGGTCTCGTGTCGGCGGCACCAGGCCAGGCGCCACCCCCCGCCGACGGCCCGCGCACCTACTGCAACCCGCTGTCCATTCCCGACTACCCGGTCGGCCGCAACGCGCGCGGACTGAAGAATGGCGACGCGACCGACGGGTCGCACCTCTGGTTCGTCGACCGGGTCGAACAGTACCGCGAACTGGCGGACCCGACCGCCCTCTGGCACGACGGGCAGTGGATCCTCTACCCGTCCGTGGACATGGCGTGGACCAGCGCCGACATGGGCGCGACGTGGCAGCACCACCCCCTCAACATCCGCGACGTCGGCTACGCGCCGACGGTCGTGCGTCAGGGCAACCGGTTCCTGCTGATGGCGAGTCAGTCGGCGATCTACGCGTCGCCATCCCCGCTGGGGCCGTTCACGGAGCTTGGGCGCCCGACGCTGCCCGCCGGCCTGCCGGACACGATTGACCCGATGCTCTTCGTGGACGATGACGGGCGGCTGTTCTTCTTCTGGGGCTGCACGGAGACCCGGGGGATCTACGGCATCGAGCTCGATCGCACCGATCCGACCCGGACCACGGGTGACGCGAAGCTGCTGATTCCGTTCTCCCCCGATCGGCACCCGTGGGAGCGCGTGGGCGCATTTAATCAGCAGCGCAACGCCGGCTGGGTCGAGGGCGCGTGGATGATCAAGCGCGACGGACGGTACTACCTCGCGTACGCGGCGGCTGGAACCGAGCACAACGCCTACGCGATGGGCGCCTACGTCGGGGCGTCGCCCCTGGGGCCGTTTGCCCCGCAGACGCGCAATCCGATCTTCCGGAACACCGCGGGCCTCGTGACGGGCACCTCGCACGGGTCGATCATCAAGGGCCCCGGCGACCGGTGGTGGGTGTTCTACACGGTGGCGGCTGGCGTCGCACATGGCTTCGAACGGCGCGTCGGCATGGACCCCGTGGAGTTCGATGCCCGCGGCGAGATGTTCGTCCCGCACGCGACATCGACGCCACAATGGCTCCCGGGCCGGGGGCCGGACAACGTGGGGCCCGCCGGCACGGGATGGGACCACCTGAACGGCGGCGTGCAGACGCTGGGCTCGTCGAATGCGCCCAACGCCCCTGGCCGGCTGTCAGTGGACAACGACCTCCGCACGTGGTGGCAGCCTGCCGAGGGCGACACGTCGCCGACGCTGACCAGCCGGCTGTATGGACCCGCAACGATCCGCGCCGTTCGTATCGTCTGGCGCGATATCGGCCTCGACCCGCACCGCGGCGTGCTGCCCGGGCCGTATCGGTATCGGGTGGAACTGGAGACGTCCCGCGGCGCGTGGAAGACCGTGCTGGACCGCACGGCAAGCACCGATGACCTGCTCATCGACTATCGCGAGACGGAACCGACCCTCGCCTCACGCGCGCGCCTCATCGTCACCGGCTGGCCGAAGGGGATCACCCCGGGTGTGGCGGAGTTCACGGTCTTCGGGCATACGGAGCCGGTCAGGCGGTGATCGAGCATCCCAGGCCAGGCGTTGCAGGATTGACAGCACATTTCATTATGGCCATGATAGCCATATGGTCCGAGCCGGTATCGCTGAAGCCAAGAACACGCTGAGCGCGCTGCTCGACCGGGTCAGGGCTGGCGAGTCGGTCATCATCGAAGACCGGGGTGTCCCCGTGGCACGCCTGGAATCGGTGTGTGCCCCGGGCCAGCGCGACACCGCAGGCCGGGCGGCGCGTCTGGTGCGCCAGGGTCTGGTGAGACCGGCGGCCGGTCAGACGCCGCCCGACGTCCTGAACGCGCCGCCACCCAAGCCCCGCGGCCCCCTGACCGCGAGCGATGCGTTGATCGCCGAACGGCGGCACGGCCGATGACGTTCTGGGACAGTTCGGCCCTCGTGCCGCTGCTGGTGGCCGAACCGGCCACGGACGCGCTGGTCTCCGCCTACAAGGCCGACACGGACGTCGTCGTCTGGTGGGCAACGCCCACCGAGTGCACCTCGGCCATCGCCCGCCTCGAACGGGAGGCGGCGCTGTCACCCGACGGGGCCGCCGAGGCGCTGCTGCGCCTCGACGCCCTGTCACTGGGGTGGCTGCAGGTCGAGCCCCTCGACGAGGTGCGTGAGGTCGCCCGTCGCATGCTGCGCGTACACCCGCTGCGAGCCGCCGATGCCCTGCAACTGGCAGCCGCGTATCTCGCGTCGGAACGGCGGCCGTCCACGTTGGCGTTCGTCTCGCTCGACGCCCGGCTCGTCGCGATCGCCCGCAAGGAAGGATTCCTCGTCGACCCCATCAGCCCGGTGGCGTGATTCGACGCAGGCCGGCGGGCGATCGGTTGATCCCTCCTGGCGTTGTGGTCCATCCTTCACGGTGATGCCCGGGCCGACCTCTTCCCTCCTCTATCGCTGGACCAAGGGGCTGTGGCTGCTGATGCAGGGCCTGCTGCTGCCGCTGATGGTCCTGTACCTCGCGCGGGAATGGCCCAGGCTCGATCCGCCGTGGTTCCTGCAGATCCTGCTGTGGGTGGTGGGCGCCTTCTTCCTGATTCTGTGGCTGATGGCCCACGCGGTGCTGTCGATGGGCCGCTTCCCGCTCACCACGCGCGGCGCGCTTCGCCTGACCCTGGGCCACGTGTTCACGTTCGTGGTGTGCTGGGTGCTGTTCGGGCTCCCCCTGTTCGCGGCCTACGTCACCTGCCTCACGACGCTGATCGCGCTGATCATCTGCGGATCCCTGCTGGCTCCCGCAGCCGTCAGGGCCGGGCTCACCGACCGCCGGACGGCTCTCTGGGCGTCCCTGGTGCTGCTGGCGGGCGCGGCGGGGGTGGCATGGATCGCCGCGCCGCTCTGGCAGGAGTTGTCCCGCCTGCCGTGGTGGCAGGCCGGCCTCAGCCTCGCGATGATGGCCGCGAATATCTGGACAACGGTCCGGGGCCTGTGGAGCGTCACCACGCTGGGGGCAACGGCCAGCCCGGAATCGCGGGCCTACGACGCCGAGTGGGAACGCTGGGCCGCGCCCACCATCATCACCCTCATCCTGTCGGCCACGGCGGCCATCCTCCTCGGGGGCGTCAGCCGATCCTGGGGTGGCGGGGAACACTGAGTCGGCCACTCCGCACCGAGGCGTGATCAGAGACGCGTGGTCCGTCATCCGGGCGGGCCACGACCTCCACCCAGAAGCAGAGGTCCCGCCCGATGTTCCTTGACGACGGGGGAAGCGGCAGTATACTCCGTGCTGTAAGCGCTTACGTCACAGGCAGGCCTGTGGAAGCCCTGCGAGGAGTGGATGATGAGACACCTTGGACTGGCGCTCGTCCTGCTGGCGTGCCTGGCGGCGTTCGCCTCGGCACAGGAGGCCTCCGACTTCCGGCCGGCGTCCACGAACGTGTGGGACGCCCAGTACCCGCGCGTCGACAGCAAGGGCCGCGTCGAGATCCGGATCAAGGCCCCTGATGCCACGACGGTGCGCGTGAACTTCTGGAGCGGCCCCAAGGCCGACATGGTGAAACAGCCGGACGGCGTGTGGAGCTTCATCACCGAACCGCTGGTGCCGGGTCTGCACTACTACATGCTGATCGTGAACGGCGTGGAGATGGCCGACACCGGCAGCCGCGCGTTCTTCGGCGGCGGCAAGTACGCCAGCGCCGTCGAGGTGCCCGAACCCGGCTCCACCTACTACACGATCCAGGACGTGCCCCACGGACAGGTCCGCGAAGTCTGGTACTTCTCCACGGTGACCGGCACCTGGCGCCACGCCCTGGTCTACACCCCGCCCGGCTACGACGAGAAGACGACCGAACGGTATCCGGTGCTGTACCTCCAGCACGGCGGCGGCGAAGACGAGACCGGCTGGGTGCGCCAGGGGCACGCGAACGTCATCCTCGACAACCTCATCGCGAGCGGCAAGGCGAAGCCGATGCTGGTCGTGATGGCGTACGGCTACGCGCGCCGCGCGGGGCAGCCCGCCCCCGCGCTCGCCGGCCGCGCGCCCGGCGCGCCGGAGTTCAGGAAGGCGATGCAGGACATGATGGCGGCGTTCGAAGCCGACGTGACCGAGGCACTGATTCCCTTCGTGGACAGGACGTTCCGCACGATCGCCGACCGCGATCACCGCGCCATGGCCGGCCTCTCGATGGGCGGCATGCAGACGTACACCATCACGCTGAACCGCCTCGACCTCTTCTCGCACATCGGCGGGTTCAGCGGCGCGGCCGGGGCCCTCACGCTCGGCCGCGACCTCGACCCGAAGACCGATTTCAACGGCGTGCTCGCCGACCCGGCGGCGTTTGCGAAACGGGTGCACCTGCTCTGGCTGGGCGTGGGCACGGCCGAACCCGAGAGGATGCGCGACGGCATCCGCAAGCTGCATGCGTCCCTGACCGCTGCCGGGATCGCGCACGTCTACCAGGAGTCGGAGGGCACCGACCACGAGTGGCAGACGTGGCGGCGCAACCTCAACGACTTCGCGTCCCGGCTCTTCCGCTAGACCAGAGGAAACATGAAGACTCCATGGCGCCTGTTGGCAGCGTGTCTGGTGGTGGTGTGGCTGGCCTGGGGCCCGGCACCCGCGGCGGCCCAATCCCACACCCGGGTGAAGACGCCGGCCGTGCCCGGCGAACAGGCCCCGCCGGCCGATCCGGGACAGAACAATTTCGGCGGCCCCATCCCCGTCCCGGGCCCGGGCGGTCAGCGGCCGCCAGCTCCGCCGCGGCGCCCGGAACCGAAGTTCGGCACGGTGACGCTCGATGAGCTGTCGATGAGCGACCCGTTCGTCTACCCCGACGAGGAGACCCGGACGTACTACCTGATCGGCAGCGGCGGACGTCTCTACACGAGCCCTGATCTGAAGATGTGGACGGGCCCTCATGCGGTCATCGATCTCAAGGGCACCTGGATGGAGGGCCGCTTCGTCGCCGCCCCCGAGATCCACCGCCTCAACGACCGGTACTACCTGGCGGGCACCTGGAACGATCACAACCACCTGATCGAGAACATCCCGCGCCGCTACAACGTGCCGACCAACCAGACGCAGCTCCTGGTGGCCGACTCGCCCGCCGGCCCGTACACGCCGCTGGTCCGCGAGTTCGAGTTCTGCCTCGGGCCCGGTGACTGGGACATCATCGACGGCACGCTCTACCAGGAGGGCGGCGTGACCTACATGGTCTTCGTCCACGAGTGGACCCAGATCATCGACGGCACGATGGACGCCATGCCGCTCTCCGCCGACCTCACCCGGCGGACCGCCGAGCCGACCACCCTGTTCCGCGCCAGCGAGGCGCCGTGGGCGAAGGAGATGAACAGCATCGGCGAAGCCACCTTCGGACGGAAGATGCCGGGGTGGGTCACCGACGGGCCGCAGCTGTTCAGGACGCAGACGGGCAGGCTGGGCATGCTCTGGTCGAGCTGGGGCGAACACCGGTACGCCCAGGGCGTCGCCTACTCTTCGTCGGGCACCATCAAGGGGCCGTGGGTGCAGGAGAAAGACGCCCTCAAGGGTGACAACTCGGGCCACGGGATGTTGTTCAGGACCTTCGAGGGGAAGCTGCTCTTCATCCTCCACCACGCCGAGGAGAAGGGACCGCGCAAACCGCAGATCTGGGACGTCGATGACTCGGGCGACCGGCTCGTCCTCAAGGAGCGTTACCGCTTCTGAACCGCGGACCCCGCGTCGTCAGCGCTCCGGCCTGCACACCAGGGTGGCGCAGCGTCCCTGCAGCTACAGCCCGTCCACCAGCGCCGTGCCGCCCAACTGGGCCATCTGCTGCAGGATCCACGCGCGGCGGGATTCGACGTAGGCCGACGGGCGCTCGGCCTTCAGGCGGATCGGGTTCGGCAGCACGGCCGCGAGCAGCGCGGCCTCTGACGGCGTCAGCTTCGCGGCCGGCTTCCGGAAGAACCGCTGGCTGGCCGCCTCGACGCCGAACACGCCAGGCCCCATCTCGGCCACGTTCAGGTAGACCTCGAGAATGCGCCGCTTGGGCCACGTCAGCTCGATGAGCACCGTGAAGTAGGCCTCGAGCCCTTTGCGCACGAAGCTGCGCCCCGACCACAGGAAGACGTTCTTGGCGACCTGCTGCGAGATCGTGCTGGCGCCCCTGAGGCGACGCCCCTCCTCGTGCGCGTCGATGGCCTTCTGGAGCGACTCGAGATCGAACCCGTGGTGCGTAGGAAAGTGCTGGTCCTCTGCCGCGATCACCGCGAGGCCCGCGTGCTTCGCGATCCGTTCCCGCGAGACCCATCGGTAGTCCAGGGAGTACGACTTCCCGGCAACGAAGGCGCCGAGCCGGCGTTCGACCATCACGCCGCTCGTCAGCGGTGGCACCCAGCGAAGCACCAGAACGGCCAGCACCGACGACACGAACACCAGCGCCGCCGCCTTGCCGGCCCAGATGGCCAGCCGGGCCAGACGGGACCGCGTTCGAGTCCGGCGCACCTTCGTCCGCATCGCCATCCTGTGAGTATCCCGGATCGGCCGTCCCGGCGCCAGCGCCGCCGCCCTGGGGCTGCACCGCGCACCGGTCCGTCAACGGTGTGTCGCGGCCAGCCGACGCATGCGGGCCCGCCTCACCGTGCCGGGCGTCTGGCCGCGG
This sequence comes from uncultured Vicinamibacterales bacterium, assembly GCA_964396055.1. Taxonomy (GTDB): domain Bacteria; phylum Acidobacteriota; class Vicinamibacteria; order Vicinamibacterales; family JAKQTR01; genus CAYJPV01. The sequence goes on from CAYNDV010000038.1 coordinate 9,340, forward strand.
CGCGCCGGGGCTTCGGAACCCACGGCTTGATCGCGGCCTGACGCCCGGCGTCCAGCTCGGCGCGGATCGACCGGGGCAGGCCGGAGCGCACGATCTCGTACGCCGCCGTCAGCACCGCGCGGCACTCCCGATCGGGCAGGGCCGACAGCGACTCCAGCGTCACCCACTGGTGCCGCCACATGTTGTGCGACGCCGGGACGATGTCCTCGCGCTCGACGAGGTCGGCATAGGTGTCGTGCGAGCACTTGACGCTCAGCCGCTCGGCGTCGAGGTCGAGGATGACGAACATCCTGCCGCCCACCTTGAATAGCAGGTTCCCGCCCCACCGCACCACCTCGGTGACGAACGGCAGGGCGAGACAGTGGTCACGCACGGACTCGTGGTTCACCGCGGCACTCTTCCCTCGAGCCACGTCCGGGACGCCGGGGCCGCCGCCGGGCTACTTCCTCAGGCCAACGGTCTGCGCGAGGACGATCACCTGCGTGTCGCGCAGTTTGAGGGTCTTCGCGAGGGCCGGCTTGTCGATGGACGCGCGCACCACGGTGGCCAGACCCTCGGAGGCGCAGAACAGATAGACGTTCTGGCTGATGAACCCCGCATCGGCACCGATGTTGAGGGCCTGCTGCGGATCGGTGGCCGGCCGTGACAACTTCGCGACATCGGCCACGTACACCAGGTTGAGCGCCGCGGTGCCAACGAAGGGCTGCGTCCCCGTGGCTGCCCGATGGTCGCCGGCCGCGACGGGCATCAGGACGTTCGACTTCGCGTCCCAGACGTACGCCCCCTCCGGCATCACGACGAAGATCTCGATCTCCTGGCGGTTGCTGGCCGATGGCGCCGTGCGCCGCCCATCGGGGCGGTTGATACCCCAGGCGGCCCACAGCAGCTTCGAAATCGTCGCCGGTGGCAGCGCGCCTGGCGCATACTCGCGCGCCGACGCCCGCTCCTTCAGCAGCGTGAAGAGCGGCTTGCCGCCATCGAGCGAGGGGGCCGGCAGCGTGATGGGCGCCAGCTCCTGGGCGGGCGCGCTGGCCGCCGCGCCCGCCACCAGCAGCACGACAACTCCCACAGTCACCATGAGGCAACGGGTCATGGACGATACTCCTTCCGGCCACCATTCTGCGCCGACGACGCCGGCGGGTCCACCCTGTGTTCCGGCGCCCGCCGTGGCCGGGCCCGACCATCGTCCTGGGAGGCATCACCCAGGCGTGGGGCGGCGGAGGGGACTGAGCCGGGTCAGGCCGACGCGATGATCTCGACCACCTGCCGGTGCAGCGCCGGAGCGCCGGCCAGGCCCGCGTATTCCCGATCCGCCGCCGTCGATGACAGGTCGAGTGTCAGCGGCCGCCCCTGCGGATCCGTGTAGAGCCCGCCGGCCTCCTGCACCACGAGCATCGGCGCGACGATGTCCCACAGGTGCATGTTCTGGTTGTAGAAGCCGCCGAACCGGCCATCGGCCGTGAACGCCGCATCGACCAGGCTGTTGGTCCCGCGCACGTTACGCGTCCGGTGCACGAGTTGCGTCAGCATCCGCGCGTGGCGTGTCAGTTCGGCTTCGCTGCCTCCCGCGTCCATCGCAAAGCCCCACAGGACATCCCGCAGCCGCGTGTCGGCGGTCACCGCGATGCGGCGCCCGTTGTGGAGCGCCCCGGCCCCCGCCTCCGCGGTGTACAGATCGCCGGCCACCGGCAGGTGCATCACCGCCGCCACCGGCGTGCCCGCGCGCATGACCGCAATCAGCACGCCGAACCACGGGATGCCGGCCGCGTAGTTGGACGTGCCGTCGAGCGGATCGATGACCCAGACCACGTCCGAGCCCCGGAGATCGCACCCCGTCTCCTCCGTAATCAGGGAGTGGTCCGGGAAGCGGCGGCGCACGCCGTCGACGATGATGCGCTCCGACCGGAGGTCGGCGGCCGTGACGACGCTGCTGTGCTCGCGCTTGTAGCTGACCTCCCAGCGGCCGCCGAAGGTCTGCGTCAACGACGCGCCGGCCTCGATGGCGAGCGCGGTCGCCACCTCGAGATACGAGTGTTCGCCACGCATGCGGCATAGTCTACCCCGCATGTCGTGCCCGACCGCCGGGTTGCCTTCCGGAAACCTACCACCCCATGCGGGCGCGCAGTGTCGTGACGTGGGCCGTGTGGTGCGCGCCGTGCCAGGCGTAGAGCGCCAGCGCCCGGTCGAGTGCGACAGGCCCCGTCTCAGAATGCTGGTACGTGCGCGCGAACTGCGCCGCCTCGCCCGTGAAGACCTCAGGCGGCGCAAGACGGCCGATGGGGTAACGCGGATCGTCCAGGTGTGCTCCTGTGCTGCGCAGCTACTTCCTGGCGCCCGCCAGCTCGATCGCCTGCTTCGCGGCGGTCGCGATCAGGTGGCGGTACGACGGGACCGCCGCCGCCTGCTCGAGGAACGGGATCGCCGCGGGATCGCCCAGCTTGCCGATCGCCCTCAGCGACTCCGCCCTGGCGCCATCGCTCGGGTCCGTCCCGAACCGCTCCTTGAAGAACGCGAGGAGGCTCGCGTCCTTTCGATCGCCCAGCGCCACCAGCGCCGCGGTCCGGACCGAGGGATGCGGGTCGAGTGCCGCCTTCCTGACGGCTGCGGCGCTCGAGGCGCCCCCGACCTTGCCCAGCGCCTCGACCGCGGCCCGCCGCACCGCCCAGAACGCGTCACCGTGCGCGGCCGTGACCAGCCCCGCGACGGCGATCGGGTCGTCTCCGAGCATCGCCAGTTCCCTCGCCGCGCTGCTGCGCCCGATCACATCGTCATGGCCCAGCTGGTACAGGAGTTCGTCCCGCTGTTTCGGGAAGGAAACCTCCTTGAGCAGCACGTTCTCGGGGTCGAACCGCACCAGCAGCGGCGCCGTCGCGGAGGGAAGCTCGAAGGTCTCCTCGCGCCCGCGGACCCACACGCGGTGCGCCGTGCGCCCCGAGGCGGTGACGACGGCGATCGACAGGGGCACCCGGAACACGGGCATGCCGCGGGTGAAGTCCTGCACCTGCGTGACCCTGAGCACAACGACCTTGCGCGCCGGATCCCAGTCGCTGCGGACATCGAAGACGGGGTGACCAGGCTTGTAGAGCCACTGGTCGAAGAACCAGTCGAGGTTCTGCCCCGTCACGGTCTTCACCGACCGGATGAAGTCGTGGGTGTCCACCGGCTCGAACGCGTAACGGTGCAGGAAGTGTTTGAGGGTCTCGAAGAACGCCGCGTCTCCAAGCAGGTCGCGCAGCATGTGGAGGACGCGCGCGCCCTTCGGATAGGTGTGCGAGTCGAACATGTCGCCGGGCTGGTCGTACCGATCCGACACGATCGGCCGGACGTAACGTGTCTTCGCCTCGCGCAGGTACGCGTCCAGCTTGGCCTGCAGGTTGACCGCGCCTTCATCGTCGCCCCGGTCGTGGCGGAAGTAGAGATAGTCCGAGTAGGTCGCGAAGCTCTCGTTGAGCCACGTGTGGGCCCAGCTCCGCAGCGTGATCAGGTCGCCCCACCACTGGTGGGCCAACTCGTGCGACACGATGCCGATGGCCGTGAACTCGGGCTCCTGCGTCTCGTCGACCATGATGCGATGCGTCATGGCGGTGGCCGAGGTGCTCTCGGCCCCGCCACCGGACGGCACCGAGATCTGGTCGTACTTCTGCCACGGGTAGTCGTAGCCGTAGAGCCGGTTGAAGAACGCCATCATCTTCGGCGTCTTGCCGTAGGTGGGGCCAGCCTTCGCCGCGTCCTTCGGATACACCCAGTAGTTGATCGGCAGGGTGCCGTACGCGTCAGGCACGACCACGTAGGGCGCGGCTGCGAGGAAGATGAGGTACGTGGAGTGCGGCAGGTCCTGCGACCAGTGGTACGTGACCGTGCCGGCCGTCTTGTTTTCCGACACGGATACGAGCCGCCCGTTGGCAGCCACCTTCAGGCTCCCGCGGACCGTGGCCACGATCTCATTGGTCACCTTGTCGTTCGGGTAGTCGAAGCACGGGAACCAGTGGTGGACGCGGTTGGGCCACGAATCCGAGTAGACAAGCGCCGGGTGATCGGCGGTCTCGGCCACGAACTTCAGGCCCTGCTGCGGGTCGCGGCCGCGGTAGGTGACCGTGAACGACCGGGTCTCGCCCCGTTTCAGCGGCCGTGGCACACGCACCGACAGTTCCTTCTCCGACTGCGAGAACTCGAGCGGATCGCCCCACTCGGTCACCACCTTCGTGACGGTGAACTCCTCGGCGTCGAGCACCACCGTCTCCAGGCCGTCGCTGAGGGCGGTCAACGTCACCGTCGTCTCGCCGGCGAAGGACTGCTCCTCCAGGTTCAGCGTGAGGGCAATGCGGTAGTGCAGGGCGTCGTAGGCGCGGCTGCGTTCCGACTGCAGGGCCTTCGTCGACCAGTCCACCTGCTGGGCAGCGGCGCCACCGGAGAAGGCAGCGCAGGCCAGGACGACGACGGCGGCGCGCCACCGCAGGCGGACGAGCATCGGCAGGTCGACTCTCATCCCTTCAGTCTACGTGATTGTGCTACCATGTGCTACATGAATCGACCGCGAAACCGGGCGCGGGCAGGCGGCGCGCCGGGCCGCGTCGGTGTCCGGGAACTCCGCCAGAACCTCAGCGTCTACCTGGAGCACATCGCGGCGACCGGCGAAGGGCTCGAGGTGACGGACCGTGGAAGGCCCGTCGCGATGCTCGTCCCGCTTCCCTCAGGGGGATCGCTGGTCGATCGCCTCGTCTCCGCCGGGCGGGCAACGCCGGCCGCCGTCAACCCCGCGGCCCGTGTGACGCCACCGCCCGTCAAACTGGCTCCGGACGCACGGCGGCGCGTCTGGAGCGCCCTCGAGGACACGCGCGAGGAACGTCTGTGAGCTGGCTGCCTGTGTACGTCGACGCATCGGCACTGTTGAAGCTCGTGCTGGCGGAGCCCGAACGTCGCGCGCTCGTCCGTGAGCTGATGCGCTGGCCCGACCGGGTGTCGAGCGTGCTGCTGCCGATAGAGTGCCGCCGGGCGGTGCTCAGGGCCGGCGGCCCGCCGGGACTGCGGGACCGGCTCGAGGCCGAGCTCGATACGGTCACCCTGGTCCATCTCGACCACGCGGTGCGGAAGCTGGCTGGCACCATCGGGCCTCCAGGGCTCCGCTCACTCGATGCCATCCACCTGGCCACCGCGCTGTCGATGGGCGACCTGCCCGGGGCTTTCGTGACCTACGACCTGCGCCTGGCGGCCGCCGCCCGAGCCCTGGACTTGAACGTGCTGGCGCCCGGGGCGCAGGCGGAATGACCGCCCGCACGGACGGGGCCAGGGCCTCGGCGGCACCTGCGCCGTTGACTACTTCCCAGGCACCAGGTGCTCGAGCACGAGTCCCGTCGCCGTGCGGGGCTTGAAGCCCTTCCAGTAGGTGTAGTCGGGCTTCGGCGTGCCGTCGCGCTCCACCGAATAGACGCCGTCGGCACCGCGCGGCACGAGGGCGAGGTACGCCTGCTTGTCGGCCTCCCCCTTCAGGTGGATCGACAGGAACGCCGTGGCGAAGTGTTGCAGGATGTTGTTCGAGCGGACGCTGCCCCACACGCCGTCCTCGTAGTGCATGAACGGGAACAGCCGCAGCGTGTCGGAGTACGCCCACGCCTCGGCCGGCGCCGGAATCGGCGCGGCCACGTTGTGGGAGCCGCCGAGGAACGTCAGCAGGTACCGGTCGGCGTTCGTCGTGCCCTGGAACAGCGCGCGCACGCCCTTCTCGTAGCCGACGATGTCGTCGGCGCTCCCGGAGACGAAGAGGACCGGCGTGGTAATCGCCTGCAGGCCTGCCGCGTCCCAGGCCCCCACCGCGCCGCCGTACGGCGCGATGGCGATGGCCGCCTTGATCCGCCGATCGGCCTGTTTCGCAAACGCGGGGTTCGAGGCCGCGCGCTCGAACAGCAGCCGGTTGGGCGGCGTGTTCGGCGCGGCCACGGCCGCATCGGCGAAGCCGGCGCCGAGCGTGCTCATCACGCCGTAGCCGCCCATCGAGTAGCCGACGATGGCGGTCCGTGAGACGTCGGCCAGCCCGGCCAGGAAGCTGCCCGATCCCATGCGCGCGAGACGATCCATCTCGTCGAGCACGAAGAGCTGATCGAAGGGCCGGTTGTAGAGCGTGCTGGCGAAGGCCTTCTGGTCGGCGTAGGTGCTGTCGGGATGATCGGGCGCGGCGACGACGAACCCCTTCGACGCCAGGTTCTCGGCCAGGTGGCTCATCAGGTAGCGGTTGCCCGGATACCCGTGCGAGATGATGACCAGCGGGTAGCCGCCCGCCGGCGGCGTGGCGGGGGCGGCGTCACGCACCGCACGGCCACGGAGTTCGGTCGTGCGCGACGGGTCCCGGGCGATGGTGCGGTAGACCCCTTCGGCGGGCTGCCCGGCGGGCAACGTCGCGGGATACCAGACTTCGATGGTGACGGCGCGGTCGTACCGCGCCGTCAGCCCGCCCTCTTTCGTGTTCAGTACGTCGACGCGCCCGCGGTCGATGGCCGTAATCGTGCGCGCGCCGACCGCCAGCGGCCCGTAGGCGGCCAGTTCAGGCGCCATGGGCGTGATGACATCGACGCGGTTCTGCTGGGCGAAGGCCTGGCCGGCGAAGGCCAGGAGGATGAGTGCGAAAAGACGCGAACGCATGCGGTCATTCTACTTCGGGGGCAGCGTTCGCGGCGCCGGCTCAGGGCCGTTCGCCGGACGGCGGATCGGGAGTAGAACCTCGACGGCCGCAATCCCGACCAGCACGACCAACTTCATGTCTGCCGAGGATGTATGAATCGACGAATCTGGAAGCCGTGGCTGCCCCTCGCCTGTCTGTTGCTGCTCGCCGCCGTCCCGGCGGCCGCGCAGACGGAACTCTTCATCTCCGAGTACATCGAGGGCTCGTCCAACAACAAAGCCATCGAGATCTACAACGGCACCGGCGCTGCTGTGAATCTCGCCAGCGGCGGCTACAACATCCAGATGTACTTCAATGGAAACCCCGCGGCGGGGTTGACGATCAACCTGACTGGCACGGTGGCGGCCGGCGATGTGTACGTGATCGCTCATTCCTCGGCGAACGCGGTCATCCTCGCCCAGGCGGACCAGACGAACGGGTCCGGGTGGTTCAACGGCGACGATGCCGTGGTCCTGCGCAAGGGCACGACCATCATCGATGCGTTCGGTCAGATCGGCTTCGACCCGGGCACGGAATGGGGCACGGGGTTGGTGTCCACGGCCGACAACACGCTGCGACGCAAGGCCTCGGTCTGCGCCGGCGATCCGAACGGCGCCGACCCGTTTGGCCCCGCGGCGGAATGGGACGGCTTCGCCACTGACACCTTCGGGGGCCTGGGCGCCCACAGTGCGAGCTGTTCGGCCAATCAGCCCGTCACCGTCGCGTGCGGGGGCACGTTGTCGGTGTGGCTGGGTGAAAGCAACACCCGCGAGGTAACGGCCACGGATCCTGACGGCACGGTGACGACGCTCGCGCTCACGAGCGTCACCCCGACGCCCGGGGCCGGCACCATCAGCCGGACGGCGTTTTCGCCTGCGACGGGAGTCGGCGGGACCGCCACGGCCACCGTGACCGTGGACGCCAGCGTCCCGGCGGGCAGCTACAGCGTCCTGATGACGGCGTCGAACGACGACGCCACGCCCCAGACGGCCACCTGCACGCTCGTCGTGAACGTCACGGGCCCGAGGGAAATCTGGGAGATCCAGGGCAGCGGGTCTGCCTCATTGCTGGTCGGCCAGACGGTGCGGACCGTCGACAACATCGTCACCGCGATCAGCTACGGGGCCACCGGGCCGAACGGCTTCTTCATTCAGGCACCCGACGCCCGGGCCGACGCCTCCGACCAGACGTCGAACGGGATCTACGTCTTCACCGGCAGCGTACCAACCGTTTCGGTGGGCGATCAGGTGGACGTCACGGCGACCGTCGCTGAGTACTTCAACATGACGGAACTGAGCGGGGCGGCGGTCTCCATTGACTCGTCCAACAACCCTTTGCCGGCCGCCATTCCCTTCGCGCAGATCGGGCCGGGCGTCTTCGTGCCGTCGCACGACCAGCCGTGGCCGGCGAACGAACTCGAACGCTTCGAGGGCATGCTGGTGCGATTCGAGAACGGCCGCACCACCGCCCCCTCGGACAGCTTCGGCGACGTCGCCGTGGTCGCCGACGACACGCGAGCAGTTCGAGAGCCCGGGATGCTGTACCCCGGCATCTTCGGGTACCCCGTTCTCTGGGATGGCAACCCCGAGGTTTTCGAGATCAACCCGGACGCCGCGGGTCTGCCTGCCGTGATGCTGCCGGCGGATTCCATCGTCCACGTCGCGGAGGGCCCGCTGGCCTTTTCGTTCTCCGACTACCAGATCTGGCCCACCACGTTCAGCTACACCGAGCGGGCGCTGCCGCACCCCGTTCGCGCGAGGCACCCGGGCGAGTTGAGCGTGGCGAGCCAGAATCTGCTGCGATTCTTCGACGCCGATCCGACCAACGGGCCCGACGACGGCCCCGTGAGCCCGGAGCAGTACGAAGCCAGGCTGGCCAAGGCGTCGCTCCACATCCGCACGGTGCTGGGCGCGCCGGACGTGCTGTCGCTGGAGGAAATCGAGAACGTCGGCGTGCTCACCGACCTGGCCGCCAGGATCGCCGCGGACGATCCGTCCATCACGTACGCGGCCTACCTCCTGGAGGGCAATGATGTCGGCGGCATCGACACCGGCTTCCTCGTGCGCGACACGGTGGCCGTGCGCAGCGTCACGCAGGTGGGCCTCACGACCACGCTGAGCCTCGATGGCAGCCTGCTGAATGATCGCCCGCCGCTGGTGCTGGAAGGCGACTACATCGCGAACGGCGAGCCGTTCCCCATGACCGTCATCGGCGTGCACGGCCGGTCGCTCTCCGGAATCGAGGGCACCAGCGCTTCGGCGAATCGTGTCCGCCAGAAGCGCCTCGAGCAGGCGCTCGAACTGGCGGGGTACATCCAGGGGATCCAGGCGGCTGACCCCACGCACCGCATCATCGTCACGGGCGACTTCAACGCCTTCGAGTTCAGCGATGGCTTCGTCGACGTGGTTGGGCTGATCAGCGGCAATCTCGACCCGAACGGCGCCATCCAGCCTGGGCACGTCGACCTGGTGACGCCCGACCTGGTCAACCACGTAAAGACCCTGCCCGGCGCCGAGCGGTACTCCTTCGTCTTCGGCGGCAGCGCCCAGACGCTCGACCATATGCTGACGACGGCGAACCTCACGGATTACGTGCGGGGCTTCGCCTTCACCCGCGGCAACGCGGACGCGCCGGCGGCCCTGCAGGCCGACCCGTCCACCCCGTTGCGCACGGCCGATCACGACGGCGCGGTGCTGTTCGTGATGACCGACCACGATGGCGACGGGTTGCCCGACGACGTGGACAACTGCGCGGTCAACCCGAATCCCAGCCAGGAGGACTACGACGGCGACGGCATCGGTGACGTCTGCGATCCGGACGACGACAACGACGGCGTGCTCGACGGCGCCGACGCGTGCCGCCTGTCGGCGCCGCTCCCGCCGTTCGTCACCATCGGGTCCTGCGACTCGGGCGTCGCGGACCAGCTGCTGCCGACCGGCTGCTCGATCACCGAGTCCATCGAGAAGATTGCGGACGCCAGCTGGAACCACGGCCGCTTCGTGAGCCAGACGACGCACTTCGCGACGAGCCTGCGGAAGGACGGGCTGATCTCAAACATAGAGCGGAGCGCCCTGACGCGCTGCGCGGCCTGGTCCAACATCAAGTAGCGCGCTCGCGCAGATACGAGACGCGGGCCGGGGGACAACGGGCGTCCCCCGGCCCTGTGAGAGAATGCCGCTGCCGGAGGTGGCATGTCTGACGATTTCCTGCACACCACGCTCGGGGCGACGGGCTGGCCGGTCTTCCGGCTCGGCCTGTCGGCCACGTACCGCCCCGGCCGCGACGCCATCCTCGCAGCGATGGACCGCGGCGTGAACTACTTCTTTGGGTACGGGTTCGACTCGCAGATGCTCGGCACGCTGCGCGGCGTGTTCAAGACCCGGCGCTCGCAGCTGATCGTGGCCACCGGCGGCTACAACTGGATCCTGTGGCGATCCAGCCTGCGCAAGAACCTCGAGCGGCGCCTGAAGCAGCTGGGCACCGACTACCTCGACGTCTTCATGTTCCTCGGCGTCATGAAGCCCGAGCACTTCCCCGACAGCGTCCGCGAGGAGATGGTGCGCCTCAAGGACGAGGGCAAGGTGAGAGCCATCGGGATTTCGACGCACGACCGGAAGCTCGCGGGCCGCCTGGCCGCCCAGGGGGCCCTGGACGTGCTGATGATCCGGTACAACGCGGCCCACCGCGGGGCCGAGTCCGACATCTTCCCCCATCTCGCCGCGCACGACCCCGGCCTCGTCGGCTACACGGCTACGCGCTGGAGCTACCTGCTGCGACGAACGACAGGGTGGCCAGCCGATCGGCCGATCCCGACGCCCGGGCAGGCGTACCGCTTCGTGCTGTCGAACCCGCACGTGGACGTCGTCCTGACGGCCCCGTACAACGCCCGCCAGCTCGGTGAGAACCTCGCCGCGCTCGACCAGGGACCATTGTCGGCCGACGAGATGGCCTTCATGCGGGCGTTCGGCGACGCGGTGCACCACACGAAGAAGTGGTTCATGTAGGCCCGCGACCACCCCAATCCGTTAGACTGCGTCATGCCCGACCGCCGCCTGCTCATCGTTGATCTCAGCGTCGATCCCGCCGTCTACCGCCCGGTGGGCCACTGGCGGCCGCACGTCGAGGCCGCGGGGGTGGCCGTGGACGTGTGCCGGCCAATCGACGGCCGCTTCCCTGCCGATCTCGCGCTGTACTCCCACGCGATCCTGACCGGCAGCGAGGCCAGCGTCCTGGCGACCACGCCCTGGATCGAGCAGTCCTGCGAGTTGACCCGCGCCCTCGACGCACGCGGCGTGCGGCTGCTCGGCAGCTGTTTCGGGCATCAACTGCTGGCGCGGGCGCTGGCGGGCCGGCAGTTCGTGCGCCGCACGCCGACGCCGGAGTTCGGTTGGGTTGAGATGCAGAAGACCGGCGGCGTACCCGGCGATGCGCTGGTGGACGCGGTGCCTGATGGCTGCCACGTCTTCACGTTCCACTTCGACGAGGTCTACCCGCTGCCGCCGGGCTGGGAGTGCGTCGCCACCACGGCCGGCTGCGCCAATGCCATCGTCCGGCGCGCCGCGGGCGGCGTGTGGGGCATCCAGCCGCATCCGGAAATCGGCGTCGACGAAGGCCGCGCCCTGCACGTCTCGTCGCTGGCGACCATGCCGGACCGGCGGGCCCTGCTGGAGTCACGCTGGCAGTCCGAGCCGCGAGACGACGAGATTACGGCCGCGGTCGTCGCCGCGTTCCTCGCCGTCTGAAGAACCCACCGGAGGGCCAGCAGTACTAGAAGCGTCCCGGCCCCTATCGGAACTGCTTCAGCACCTCGGCGGGAATCACGCACGACACCGTCTTCGCCTTGCCCACCAGTTCGAGCGTGACGCTGCGCGTGGGCGCCCACGCCGCATAGTCGAACGTGAAGCTGCCGCCGCCGCCCGACAGCAGACGGTCCACCGTCGGCACGGGCTTGCCGCCGCGCTTCAATACGAGGTTCGTGAAGGCGTTCTTCGATCCGCGCACCGGCGTCACGCCCACGGTCACGCGCGTCCGCTGCGCGCCCTGGTAGCTGGGCTGGGGCGCCGGCTTGCCCTTGCGCACCGCCGTCCACACTTCGTAGGCCACCTGCTTGTAGCCCGAGTAGAACGCCAGCGTGAAATCGTCATTCTTGCAGAGGCCGGTATCCCAGAACACGCACGGCGGGTCGTCGCCGCCCTGCTTCCCGCACTCGATCGCGTGGTAGTAACTCTCGGCGTTGACCGGGATCATCCCCTTGCTCCACGGCGGCGTGGCGCCGGGGCGGGCCACGGCGGTCGTCTGCGCCTGCGCTGCGAGCGGCCAGAGCAGCGCGGCCAGAACACCCACAATCAATCCCGGATTGATTTCAACGCGGAGTGTATAAATCAATCCGGGATTGATTTGGCGGCGGGAGGGTACGGGCATCAGGGTTCCTCGCGGTGCCCGAGTATACCGCAGCGGCCCGACCTGGCACATAATGCGTGATGAGCGGAGTCCGCCCCGCAGCCCGGAGACCACGCACCACGCCAACCACCGCCTGACCGACGAGCCACCCGCCTGATTCGGGCCTGCACCGCGCGCCTATGTCCATGACGTTCGTCCTGTATGTCCTCGTCGGATTCGTCGCCCAGTTGGTGGACGGCGCGCTGGGCATGGGGTACGGCGTCCTCTGCAACTCGCTCCTGCTCTCGCTCGGCGTCACGCCGCTCGCCGCCACCGGCAGCGTACACCTGGCCAAGCTCGCCACCACGGCCGCGTCGGGCCTGTCGCACTACGCGTACGGCAATACGGACCGGTTCCTCACGACGCGGCTGGCCATCTGGGGCGCAGCAGGCGGCGTCGCGGGCGCGCTCTTCGTGGCGTCGATTCCGACGGCAGCCGCCAAAGTCATCGTGGCGGTGTACCTGACGGCGATTGGCGTCGTGCTCATCGCGAAGGCCCTCCGCGGGCATCCGCGCGAGCGCAAGGTCACCACGGCCATCCGCCGGCTCGGCGGCATCGGCGGGTTCCTGGACGCCATCGGCGGCGGCGGCTGGGGCCCCGTGGTCACCGGCACGCTCATCGCACGGGGCAACTCGCCGCGCACCACGATCGGGTCGGTCAACTTCGCCGAAGCGTTCGTCTCGATCTCGGTCACGCTGGTGTTCCTCGGTACCACGGGCCTGTCGAACCTGCCCATCGCCCTGGGCCTGATGGCCGGTGGCGTGATGGCGGCGCCGCTGGCGGCCCGGCTCACGGGGCGCGCGCCCGCCCGGACGCTGATGATCCTGCTCGGCATCCTGCTCATCCTGCTCAACGCCGCACGGGCCCTCTAACAATCCCGGATTGATTTCCGGGCGCCTCCATGACGGAAATGTCCAACAATCCCGGATTGATTTCCGGGCGCCTCCATGACGGAAATCAATCCGGGATTGTTTTTGCGCCCGTGTCTCGGGCAGACTGAGCCGACGGGAGGACGCAGACGATGACGTTGTCACGCCGGGACATGATGATGGTGCTGCCGGCCCTGGCGGCCGCGCAGGCCGCCGACGGCGCGCAAGCCGGGGCGCAGGCCGGACCGGGCACTTCGTGGACGCCGGAGAAGGCAACCGCCGGCCAGGCGCCCATCCGGCCAACCCTGCCGGCCAGGGTGTACCACTCAGCGGACGTCCCGTACACCGGCAACGAAACGAAGAAGGGCCGCCGCTTCTTCTACGGCCCCGATCACCAGGGCTACAACCTGGAGATGCACGAAACCGTGCTCGGCCCCGGCATCGAGACCCACGGACTCCACTCGCACCCCCACCAGGAGATCATCATCGTGCTCGAGGGCACGGTGCAGGTATCGATGGACGGCCGCACCGAGAAGGTGGAGGCCGGCTCGGTGATCTTCTACGAGCCCGACAAGCCCCACAACCTGCGAAACATCGGCACAGGGCCGTGCCGGTACTACGTGATCGAATTGCGCGGCCGCCACGCCTGAAGGCACGCCGCGCACCGGGAGCCTGGCGATGAATCCGGCCAACTTCACGTCCACCAAGCGGTTCACCGGCTTCCCCTGCACGCACCGGCAGTGGAAGTCGGACGCGCACTGCAAGTTCGTCCACGGCTACAGTCGCGAGTTCTACTTCGAGTTCGCGTGTTCCGAGTTGAGCCACGAAGGCTGGGTGGTGGATTTCGGCGGCCTGAAGGCCGTGAAGGCCTGGCTGGACCACATGTTCGACCACACCTTCCTGGCATCCGAAGACGATCCGTTCCTGTCCACGTTCCAGGACCTGGACCGCCAGGGGGTCATCCAGCTCCGGGTCCTGCCGAACGTCGGCATGGAAGGGACGGCCCAGTACGTGTTCGAGCACGTGGACGCGATGATCGGCCGGCTCACGCAGGGCCGCTCGTGGGTGAAGTTCGTCGAGGTGCGCGAGAACGAGAAGAACTCGGCCATCTACAGCCCCTATCCCGGTCCCTACGGCCGGTAGGATCCTGGGCGATCACGGCATCGTCGTTCGCGAGGGGCCACTTGCAAAACTCGACCCGACCCCGTATGGTGCGGGGATGTTCCTGACTCCTGACGAAGCCGGGAGCCTCGACGCCCACGTCGCCCGCGTCGAGGCCGGAACCGGGGTGCAGATCGTCACCTCCGTCATCGGCAAGGCCGACACGTACGCCGAACTGCCCTGGATGGCGTTTGCCCTCGGCGCCTCGCTCGCCGCGTGCGCCACCGTGGCGGCCGACGCCTGGCAACCTGCCTGGGTCACCGCGCACACGGCTCTCCTGGTGACGCTGGCCGTCCTCGGGACCGGCGGGGCCGCCGCCCTGCTCGCGGTATTCGTGCCGCCGTTCGCCCGGCTCTTCCTGCGCGACACGCGGAGCCAGGTCGAAGTGCGGCAGTACGCGGAGTCGCTGTTCCTGCGGCGCGAGCTCTTCCGCACGGCGAACCGCACGGGCATCCTGGTGCTCGTCAGCCTGTTCGAACGGCGCATCGAGATCGTGCCCGACACGGGCCTGTGCGATCGGGTGAGCGACGCGGACTGGCAGGGCGTCGTGGCGCGCGTCGGCGACAGCCTGCGGCGGCGCCGGCCCGCCGACGCCCTGCAGGAAGGCCTGTCCGCCATCGAGGCCCTGCTCCAGCACAAGGGATTCCGCGCCGGGCAGCCTGGCCCCAACGAACTGCCCGATCGGGCCATCGAGGAGCGCGGCGTATGAGCCCCACCTTCCGTGTGCTCCTGCGCGCCCCGGTGGCGGCCTGCTGGCTGGCTCTGGTCCTGGTCACCCTCGCGATGCCCGCGGCCGCGGGCGCGGCTATCGACGTCCCGTACCTCACCGGCCGCGTGGTGGACAACGCCAACATCATGCAGGCCGACACGCGCGGACGCATCGCCGAGCGGGTCCGCGCGCACGAACAGCAGGTCGGCAACCAGGTGGTGGTGCTGACGGTCCCGAGCGTCGGCGACGTCAGCATCGAGGAGTACGCCTCCGAGGTCTTTCAGGCGTGGAAGCTCGGCCAGAAAGAACGCGACAACGGGGTGCTGGTGGTGGTGGCGCCCGGCGACCGCAAGATGCGCATCGAGGTGGGCTACGGCCTCGAGGCGTCGCTTACCGATGCCGAATGCGGCAGCATCATCCGCCTCCTGATGACGCCGCAGTTCAAGGCCGGCAACTACGACAAGGGCATCGAGGACGGCGTCACGGCCATTGTCGAGCACCTCGAGGGCACCGGCGCGATCCCCGACGATCCGCCCGCCCCGGCCTCGTCGCAGAACCTGTTCGACGAGCCCGACATGCCGTGGACGCAGCGGCTGCTGCTGGGCGCGTTTATCTTCGGCATCATCGGCCTGTTCACGGTCATCGGCGTCCTGACGCCCGGCGTGGGCTGGTTCCTCTATTTCTTCCTGATCCCGTTCTGGGCCATGTTCCCCATCGTCATCATCGGCACCAACGCCACCGTCGGGCTGCTGGTCACGTACCTGGTGGGGTACCCTGTCACGAAGCTGCTGCTCAGGCGGACGGAGTGGTACAAGAAGGCGGCTGTCGATCTGAAGACGAAAGGCACCGCCAATATCGGCGGCTTCACGCTCACCTCGGGCGGATCGTCCGGATCGTCGAGCTGGTCGAGCGGTTCGTCGAGCAGCTTCTCGGGCGGCGGCGGCAGTTCCGGCGGCGGCGGCGCGTCGGGCAGCTGGTAGCCGGGCGGGAACGGCCGCGCGGAACCCCGCGTATTGGCGAGTATCGGGCCGGCTCGGCCCGGGGAGTCCACTGGATGCGCCTGCCGATTGCCACGCTGCTGCTGTCGTCGTGCCTCACGCTCGTTCCCGGCGTGTGCGGCCTCGAGGCCCGCTCACCCGCGCAGGCCCCTGGCGCCGGGCCCGGCACGGCGCCATCGCCGGCTCCTGCCCCGGCCGACGTGGCGTCCCGAATCGGCCGCGTCGAGCAGGGCCTGCTCC
>CAYNDV010000038.1:25507-33219 GCA_964396055.1 uncultured Vicinamibacterales bacterium
CCTGCCCCGGCCGACGTGGCGTCCCGAATCGGCCGCGTCGAGCAGGGCCTGCTCCCGCCGCTCGTCATCGCCGGCCGCCCGCTGCCCCTCTCGACGCTGGCGGGGCGGATGGCCGCGCTCAAGACCCCCGGCGTCAGCATCGCGGTCATCAACAACGGGACGATCGAGTGGGCGCGGGGCTACGGGGTCGCTGAGGAGGGCACCACGACGCCCGTCACGCCGCGCACGCTGTTCCAGGCGGCGTCGATCAGCAAGTCGGTGGCGGCGGCTGCCGCCATGCGGCTCGTCGAACAGGGCCGGCTGGCCCTCGACACACCCGTCAACGACGTGCTCACGTCATGGAAGGTCCCCGAGAACGACTTCACGAAGGAACAGAAAGTCACGCTGCGCCGACTGCTGAATCACTCCGCGGGCCTGACGGTACACGGCTTCGGCGGGTACCCGGCCGGCACGCCCGTGCCGACGGTCGTGCAGGTGCTCGACGGCGTGCCGCCCGCCAACAGCGCGGCCGTCCGCCCGGACACCGTGCCGGGCAGCCTGTGGCGCTACTCGGGCGGCGGGTACACGGTGGTGCAGCAGCTGCTCGCCGACGTCACCGGGAAGGCCTTCCCGGCCCTGCTCGCCGAGCTGGTGCTCGGGCCCGCGGGCATGCGCGACAGCACGTACGAACAGCCCCTGCCGGAAGCGCGCCGCGCCGCGGCCGCGTCGGGCCACCGGGCCAACGGCACGCTCATCCCCGGCCGTTTCCACACCTACCCCGAGATGGCGGCCGCCGGACTCTGGACCACGCCCTCCGACCTCGCGTCGTTCCTGATCGCGATGCAGCAGGCCCTCAATGGCAAGCCCTCGTTCCTGAAACCCGAGACCGCGCGCCTGATGATCACCGGCTTGAGCGGCGGCTACGGTCTGGGGCTGTCGCTCGACGGCACCGGGGCCACGGCCTCGTTCGGGCACGGCGGATCGAACGCGGGATTCAAGTGCAACATGACGGCGTTTGTCGAGGGCGGACGCGGGGCCGTCGTCATGACCAACGGCGACCAGGGTAGCCGCCTCGCGGGCGAGATCCTGCGCGCGATCGCCCGCGAGTACGGCTGGCCCACCTACAAGCCGCGCGAGAAGGCGGTGGTGGCGGTGGATCGCGCGGCCCTGGCGGCCCTGCAGGGACGCTACGAACTGCGGCCCGGCCGGACGATTGCCGTGACCCTGGACGGCGAGGCCCTCGTCGTGATGGATGGAGCGCAGCGCATCGACCTGTTCGCCGAGTCGCCCACGCGGTTCTTCGATCTCGCCGAAGGCCGCAGCCTCGAGTTCGTGATCGAGGCGGGCGCGACGGCACCGTCACACCTGGTCGTCGACGGCCAGCTCAAGGCGCCGCGCCTGGCCGGCGACCCCCGGTAGGCACGACGGCGGAGGCGCAGCCCGTCACGCGCGGCCCGCGTTGCACGCGGGGCACGACTTGACGTAACGTCGGCAGTCGCATGCTCTGTCCCGGGATCCGTCACGCAGGCGCGTCCTGCGCCGCCATCCTGCTGTCGGCCGCCTGCCTGGCGAGCCAGGCCCTGGCCCAGTCCGGTCCGCCCACAGCCGCGGCCGCTGCGCTCGCCGCCAGGGCACGGGCCGCCGCGCCCGCGAATCCGGCTGAGGCCATCCGGCTGGGCGAACGGGCATTGTCTCAACTGCCTCCTGCGGGCGATCCGAGGGCGGAACTGGCGGCGCGCGCCGCGCTGGCCGAGGCCCACGCCGCGCAGGGCGACTCCCCAGCCGCACGCGAAGCCGCCGAACGGTGGTACGCACTGGCGCTGCGTCATGGATCGGCGACGGAGCGCGCCGAGGCCACCATTCACCTGGGCTGGTTCCACACGCGGGTGGCGGAGTACGACCAGGCCCTGGCCCGCTTCGTCGAGGCCCTCGGTCCCGACGGCCTGTCCGGGCAGCCGAAGCTGCGCGCCCTCGCCCTCCACGGTATCGGCCGCGTGCACGCCACCCGGGAGGCTCCCGACCAGGCCGTCGAACCGCTCGAAGAAGCACGCCGCATCTTCGGCGAACTCGGCGACGATGACAGCCGGGCCGAGGTGACCGGGGCTCTCGGCGTCACGGCCGGCATGCGCGGGGACCTGAAGGCCGCCCAGACGTACTTCCTCGAGGCCCTGGCCGCCTTCCGCCGGCTCGGGATCCCGCGCAAGGAACTCGTCGCCCTGGCGAACCTGGCGGTGGTCCGCGACGACAGCGGGGACGCGGCGGGCGCGCTGCGCGACCAGCGGCGCGCGCTGGAACTGGCGCGCACCCTGGATTCGCCCAGGGATGTCGCCCTGGCACACGTCAACATCGGAGAGCTGCTGCTGAAGCTGGGGCGGCCCGCCGAGGCCGTCCCGCACCTCCAGGAGTCGCTCCGCATCAGCCACGCGCAGGCGGCGCGGCAGATGGAGTCCTGGTCACACGAGAACCTCTCCACCGCGTACGAACGTCTGGGCCAGTACCGACTGGCGCTCGACCACGCCCGGCAGTACCGCGTGCTGCGTGACGCGATGTTCGGCGAGGAGAGCGCGTCGCGGGTCGCCGAACTCGAGACCCGCTACCGGACCGAGGCACGCGAGCGCGAGAACGCGCGGCTGCGCGCCGAACTCGACCTGCAGCAGGCCGTGCAGCGGCGCGACCACGCCGTGCGCCTGGCGCTGGCGGCCGGGCTCGCCGCGTTGGCGCTGGCGCTGGTGGCCCTGGCCGGCCGGTACTTCACGACGCGCCGCCATCACCGCGAACTGGCCGAACGCCACACGACGATCTCGCAGCAGAAGGCCGAACTGGAGGCCCTGCGCGATGCGCTCGAGGCGCGCGTGGCGGCGCGCACGGCTGATCTGGCGCGCACGAACGCCGACCTGCGCCAGGAAATCGCGCAGCGGCAGGAGGCGGAAGCCGAGAAGGAACGGCTCCAGGCCCACTACCTCCATGCCCAGAAGATGGAGGCCGTCGGCCTGATGGCGGGAGGCGTGGCGCACGACTTCAACAACATCCTGACGGGCATCGGGATGTCGTGCGAGCTCGCCCTGCAGGACGTGCCGGCCGACAGCCCTGGCAGCGTCGCCCTGCGCGATGTGCTCGATCTCTCCCAGCGCGCCGCCCGGCTCACCCGCCAACTGCTCGCCTTCAGCCGCAAACAGCTGCTGAGGCCCGAGCCGGTCCGCCTGCACGACCTCATCGAGCACAGCCTCCGGATGCTGAGCCGGATCATCGGCGAGGACATCCAGATCCGGTTCCGGCCCGGCGCGGCCGTCGATACCGTCGAGGCCGATCCCTCGCAGATGGAACAGGTGCTGGTGAACCTCGCCGTGAACGCGCGGGACGCGATGCCGAGGGGCGGGCAACTCCTGCTGGACACCGCCGTCGAGACGCTCGCAGCGCCGCTCGAGGTGGCCGCCGAGGACCCGCTGCCGGCGGGCGACTACATCGCCCTGCGCGTCACCGACACCGGGACAGGCATGGACGAGGCCACGCTCGCGCGGATCTTCGAGCCGTTCTTCACGACGAAGCCCGCCACGCGCGGCACGGGCCTGGGCCTGTCGACCGTGTACGGCGTCGTGCGCCAGCACGGCGGCACAGTCCGGGTGGCCTCCCAACCGGGCGTCGGCACGACCTTCACCGTGCTCCTGCCCGTGCTGCCCACGCCGCCGACCACCGCGCCTGCGGACACGCCGCCGGAGCGGCCGGCGGAACCGCTGCCCGCCGCGAGCCGGATCGCCGTGCTCCTCCTCGAAGACGATGACAGCATCCGCGAACTGCTGCAGCGGCTGCTGAGCAGGCACGGCTACGAGGTGTTCGCCGCGCGGACGCCGGACGACGCGGCGGGCCTGCTCGAGACGCACGGGGCATCCATCCGCCTCCTCGTGAGCGACGTCGTCCTGACGGGCAGCAGCGGGCCGGACTTCTACCGGGACGTCGTCATCCCGCGGTTCCCGCATGTCCGGGCGCTGTTCATGTCGGGCTACTCGGACGCCGACGTGCTCGAGGACGCCGTCGTCCGGCACGGCTACCCGTTCATCGCCAAGCCGTTCACGCCGGTTCAGATTGTGGAGGCCGTCACCGCCGCCCTGGTCGCACCCTGACGCGGGCTACTCGCTCCCGCCGGCGCGGATGACGGTATCGTGGTGCACCGCGAAGGACAGCCGGCTGCCGTCCACGGATGCGCCGTCGACGGACCAGCGCAGCAGGGACGCCCCGTCGGCCCCTGCGGCCTCGACGCTCACGGTCTGGCCGTCGAAGTAGCGGCCACGGTACGCCTGGCCGTGATCGTAGCCGTCCACGCGGAGCCGCGCGCCGTCGGGCGCCTGGATGTGCACGACGTGCGGGCGTGGCCGGCCCAGAGCCCGCGCGATCGCATCGAACAGCACGTCCCCGCGGTGATCGAAGTACGCCTGCAGATCGAAGCCGCCAAAGGGCGGGCCGGAGACCGACAGCGGTTCGCTGCGCCGCACGAGGTCGCGCAGGAACGCCGGCGTGAGCCGGTGGTTGAGCGCCTCGGCCGCCACTCCCGCAAAGAACGGCGCGAAGGCCGGGTCCTCGCGCAGGAGCCGGCGGAACAGCCGGCCCCGCAGGTCGGATCGCTCGATCGGGTGAGGCGCGGTGAAGTGCGCCACGGACGGCCGCCGCCAGGGCTCCACCTCCAGGCCCCGGAAACTCGTGTCGAGATCCCACAACACCCAGAACCAGCGGCGATCAGCCGACCGCAGATCCAGCACCGCCGCGCCCTGCGCCCAGTCGTGGGTGCCGCAATACATGATCGTCAGGATGTGGCGCGCGAGATTGTCCGTATCGATGCGCTCGGCCACGCGCGCCAGCCGCAGCGGAGCCCGCTGCGCGCTCACCCAGTCCTCGAGGTGGTCGTACGGCTCGTCGGCCTCCCGCGTGCCTTCGGCCTTGTACTGGTGAAAGTGGAAGTCGTCGTGGCCGAAGTACGACCGCCCCCAGCCCTCAGGGGCCACCTGCTCCGTCAGTTCGTACGCCTCGGGCCGCAGCGCGCCATTCAGGACGAACCGCGCGGCCACTGCGGCGGGAGCGACGGCCCCGATGCGGCGCGCGAGCGCGAAGGCGACGGGCTGGGCCTGCGGCATCGCCGACGAGCGGCGGATCACGAACCGGTCGGGCGGCTGCTGCACCGTCGCAAGCGGGCCGTCAGGCGGCAGCCTGGGCAGCCCGTAGGACGGCCGGAAGACGATGCGGAACCCCTCCCGCCCGGCCTGGCCCCGGCTCGCGCCGCCGTGGACACGAAGACCCGCGCGCGTGGCGAGCACCAGGCGCCGGCCGTGATAGAGCGACACCCACGCCACACGCTCCCAGCGGCGCCCCCGGCCTTCCGGGTTGGCGAGAATGCCGTCCGACGGATCGTGGAGCGACTCGTCCGGCAGGGCGACGGACACGAGCCACTGGCCGGGTGCGAGGTCGCCGGCGCCCACGGCCCTGGAACTTGGCGCGTCCTCCGGGCGCGCCGACGGCCAGCCCCCCGTTTCAGGGTCGAGACCCAGTTGCCGCAGCAGCCTGGCGCTGCGGCCGTCGGCCGCGCCTTCGGGTCCGAAGCCGTCACGCAGAACGCGGCGCAGGGCCGCCGTTCCAGGCGCCAGTTCGAGCGCCACGGCAGCCAACGCCAGCAGGACGCCGGCGGCCGCAACCCGGGCGGCCGGGCTCAGCCGGGTCACGCCAGCGCGTCTCCGGCGTACACCGTGGTCTGGGCCGCTGGCGCCACCGCCCGCACGCTGCCCGGCAGGGCCATGGCCTTGTTGCGATCGCGCGGCGCGAAGCGATAGGTGATCGCTGCCACGTCGCCGCGATGTGCCACGCTCTCGAAGTTGTCGGCGGTGAACGCCCCGGTGAGCAGCGCGACGATGCGATCGCCGTGCGTGGTGTACTCCGCCGACGGCAGCGTCACCACCACGACGCCGGCCTGGAGGCGGGGCCGCAGGGGGCCCTTGCCGAGGCGCAGCAGCACCAGCCCCACCACCGTGACCGCCACCACGAGCCCCAGGAAGGCCAGGCTGAACGTCGCCACGCACAGCGACGCCGCCACCACGGCCAGGACGAAGCCAATCTCCTCGGGTTCCTTGACGGCCGTGCGGAAGCGCACGATCGACAAGGCGCCGAGCAGGCCGAGCGACAGCGGCAGGGAGAACTGCACGGCCAGGAAGATCGCGGTCACCGACACGCCGATGAGGGGAAACGACCGGTGAATCTGCGTCCCCGTGCCGCGGCCTTCGTAGAACACGACGTACAGCCACGACATCAGCAGTGAGGTGAGGAGCGATACCACGAGCAACCCGGCGAGCGGCAGCATGCCGACCTCGCCCAGCCGCCCCTCGAGTCCCGACAGGGACTGCAGCCCCTCGAGCCATGATCTCTGCATCAGCGGTCTCCTCCATCATCGGGCACGGCGCCGGCGTGCAGCCGGGCGTAGCAGCGGTAGTACTTCGAGAACGACGTCCGGCGGCCCCCGAATCCGGTCACGGCGCGCAGGGGCGACGGCACCTCCGGGTCGGCGCCCTTGAACTCGACCACCGCCGACGGCAGGGCCAGGGCATGCGGCGGCGGCCAGCGGCACCCGCGGCCCCAGGTCGGCTCGATCGCGCGGTCGAGCGCCACACGCACGCCGGTCACGGGCTCGATCCAGCGCGAACGCTGGTACCCCAGGGCCAGCGTCGGCCGCAGCCACGTGGGCGCCTCGAGGCCGGCCGCACGCACCAGGTCGATCACCCGTCCGGCATCGACCGCCTCAGGGTCGGCCTGGTCGACGTCACCCGCCCGCGGGTGGAACGACAGGCGCGTTTTCGAGCGGCTGAGGCTCTCGCGCCGCTTGATCTCCAGCCAGACCGCGCCGGCGGCGGGCGCGTGGGCGCGGGCCGCGTACCAGCGCAGGCGGATCTTGGTCTTCAGGAAATCCCCGTCGGCCTTCTCGGTCAGGAAGCGCAGGTCCGGCGTGTCGAAGTAGAGCGTGCGCACGTGGCCCTCGGGATACTGGGGGTCGCGGGCGCAGCGCGCCTCGAGCCAGGCGGCAACGGCGTGGGCCCGCCACGACGGCAGGGCGTACTTGATCTCGTAGGTCACGGGAAGTCGGGCCGAGCCGGCGGGAGTCGTCTGGGTCAAGGACGGTCGAGGATAACACCGTGTAAACACGGTGGCAAACCGGCGCGGCGCGACAGGTACGGCGGCCGGCCCCGGGGTGGCGCCTAGCGGTTGGCGGCCCTGATGCGCGCGACGAACTGATCGACGTAGCCAGCCAGGGCCTGCACCACGGCCTCGGCGTGCGACGAGGCCCCGCCGCCCGACACGCCGCCCTTGTCGAGCAGCGCCACGCGCACCAGGACGGGCTTCGTCCCGTACGACAGCGTCGCCGTGGTGTGGGTGTAGAGGTTGGCGTCGTAGCGCGAGACGCAATACCCCGTGGAGGTGGCCGACGTCACCACGTGCACGTAGAGGTAGCTGTCCTCATCGTCGTTCCGGGCCACGGTGAGCCCGCCGGCGGCCAGGCTCTTCTGCACGGCCGCGTCGATGGCCGTTTCGCGCAGGCCGCATTTCGCGGCGTCGGCGCCCAGGCCCTCGATGACGACGCCCAGGCGCGTGAGGCCGATCAGTTCCGCATCCGGGCGCTGATCGAGCGGCTCCGCGCCGGCGGGCCGCGGCGCGACGGCCGGTACGCGATCCGGCGGCGCAGGCGGCGCGGGTGCCGCGGGCGC
>CAYNDV010000039.1:0-32063 GCA_964396055.1 uncultured Vicinamibacterales bacterium
ACGGCCCAACGGCCCAACGGCCCAACGGCCCAGAGATATCGTATGACGCCACACACGCAGATCCCACTGGTCTCCACCATCGGCGAGCGATGCCGGGTGTGCTACCAGTGCGTCCGCGAGTGCCCGGCCAAGGCGATCCGCATCGCCGATCGGCGCGCCCAGGTCCTGCCCGAGCGGTGCATCGGCTGCGGCGTGTGCGTGAAGGTGTGCACCCAGGACGCCAAGCGGGTCCTGTCGGCCGTGGAGGCCGTCGACGGCCTGCTGGCGGGGCCGGCCCCCGTCGCGGCCATCCTGGCGCCGTCGTTCCCCGCGGAGTTCATCGGCTACGACTACCGTCAGGTGGTCGGCGGCCTGCGGCAGCTGGGCTTCGTCTCGGTGCACGAGGTGGCGTTCGGCGCCGAGCTGGTCGCCATGCAGTACCAGCGCCTGGTGGCCGAGGACGCCGACCGCCTCTGGATCGCCACCACCTGCCCGGCGGTGGTGGGCTACGTCCGGCGCTACGCCCCGGACCTGGTCGCCTCGCTGGCGCCGATCGTCTCGCCGATGATCGCGGCGGCACGGCTCCTGCGCCACCTGCACCGCGACACGATCCGGATCGTCTTCATCGGCCCGTGCATCGCCAAGAAGCGCGAGGCGGTCTCCACGGAGCTCTCGGGCGAGGTCGACGAAGTGCTCACCTTCGCGGAGGCCCGGGCCATGCTCGCCGTCCAGGGCGTCGATCTCGACGCGGTGGCACCCGTCGAGTTCGACCCACCGCATGCGCGCGGCGGGGGCCTGTTCCCGATCAGCGGCGGCATGCTGCAGGTGGCGGGCATCCAGGAGGACCTCGTCACGGGCCACGTGATGGTGGGCGAGGGGCCGAGCGAGTTCCAGCAGGCGATCAAAGAGGCCGAGACCGGCATCATGGAGACGCGGCTGCTCGAGCTGCTCTTCTGCAAGGGCTGCACCATGGGTCCGGGCATGAGCTCGGACCTGCCGCACTTCGGACGCCGGGCGCGGGTCAGCCAGTTCGTGCGGCACCGGATCGGCAGCGTGCCGGCGCCGGAGTGGGCGGCCGCGCACCGGCGCTGGGCCGATCTCGACCTCGCGCGCACCTACGCCCCGCTCGACCTGCGGCTGCCGGTCCCGTCGCCGGAGGAACTCGGGCGGATCCTGGACCGCCTCGGCAAGACCGACCCGCAGCACGAACTGAACTGCGGCGCCTGCGGCTACTCGTCCTGCCGCGAGCTGGCCAGCGCAATCTACGTCGGTCTGGCCGAGCCGACCATGTGCCTGCCGTTCAGCATCGAACAACTGCGCTCGACGGTCACGCAGCTCGCGCAGTCCCACGAGGAACTGGCGAACGCCCAGGAAGCCCTGGTCCGCTCCGAGAAGCTGGCGAGCATGGGGCAGCTGGCGGCGGGCATCGCCCACGAAGTGAACAATCCGCTCGGCGTCGTGATCATGTACGCCCACTTCCTCATGGAACAGCTGGGCGACCAACTCGCGTACCGGGACGACCTCACGATGGTGGTGGAGCAGGCCGACCGCTGCAAGAAGATCGTGGCGGGCCTCCTCGACTTCGCCCGGCAGAACAAGGTCGAACACGATCGGGTCAACATCGCCGAACTGGTGCAGAAGGCCATGCGCGGCGTGCCGCCTCCCGTGAACGTGGTGCTCGAGGTCCAGAACCTGCTGGACGATCCCATGGTCGAGGTCGATCCCGACCAGGTGACCCAGGTGCTGATCAACCTCGTCAGCAACGCGTACGCGGCAATGCCCGATGGCGGCATGCTGCGCGTGGCCACCTCCGACGCCAGCGACCGCTTCGCCCTCACCGTCTCCGACTCCGGCGTGGGTATCCCGCCGGAGCACTTCCCGAAGCTATTCGAGCCGTTCTTCACGACGAAGAAGAGCGGCAAGGGCACCGGCCTCGGCCTCGCGGTCACGTACGGCATCGTCAAGATGCACCGCGGGGACATCAAGGTGACCTCAAACACCGACGCCTCCAGGGGCCCGACCGGGACCACGTTCACCGTTACGCTGCCGCGCCGGCGCCAGGACGCCGTCCCGGCCGCCGAACTGCTGCACTGAGCGAACACCAGTACCATGACGACCGAGCACGCGCGCACACATATCCTCCTCGTGGACGACGACGAGGACTTCCTGTTCCAGCACCGCATCCAGCTCGAAAACGCCGGATTCGACGTCCGGACGGCCACCACCCGGGGCGAGGCCGAAGCCCTCGCCGCCGAGGCGCGTCCCGACATCGCCATCGTCGATCTGATGATGGAGCAGCACGACGACGGCTTCGTGCTGGCGCACCACCTGAAGCGGGCCCATCCCGGCCTGCCGGTGATCCTCGTGACCGCCGTCACGGCGGAGACGGGCCTGAGCTTCAAACCGTCCTCAGCCGCCGAGCAGGCCTGGGTCGGGGCCGACGCCGTCCTGGCCAAGCCGATTCGTTTCGAGCAACTGCGGCGCGAAATCGACCGTCTCCTGCAGGCTGCGGCCGGGTCCTGACCGTGGAAACGCTGCGGATTCTGGTCGTCGACGACGAAACCGGCATGCGGCTGGCCGTGGCCCGGGTGCTCAACAGCTATACGGTCCGGCTGGGCGAGTCCGGCGAGCAGGGGTTCACCTTCGCGGTCGACACCGCCGAGACCGGCGAGGACGCCCTCGAGGTCATGGCCAAGGCGCCGCCGGACCTGCTGCTGCTCGACCTGAAGCTGCCTGGCATCTCCGGGCTGGACGTCCTGCGCGAGGTCTGCGACCGCAGGTACGACACCGTGACCGTGATGATCACGGCGTACGCCACCCTGGAGACCGCCATCGAGGCCACCAAGCGCGGGGCGTACGACTTCCTGCCCAAGCCGTTCACACCCGAGGACCTGCGCGTGGCCGTCCGGCGCGCGGTCCGGCACTTCCTGGTCCAGCGCGAGGCCCGGCGCCTCGCCGAAGAGAAGCGCCAGGT
This sequence comes from uncultured Vicinamibacterales bacterium, assembly GCA_964396055.1. GTDB lineage: Bacteria > Acidobacteriota > Vicinamibacteria > Vicinamibacterales > JAKQTR01 > CAYJPV01. The sequence continues at coordinate 2,954 of CAYNDV010000039.1, forward strand.
GCGCTTCCAGTTCATCTCGGTGCTGGGCCACGAACTGAAGGCGCCCCTCGCCGCGGTCGAGGGCTTCCTCCAGATCCTGAAGGACGGCACGGCGGGCACCGACCCCGCCGTCACCGCCCGCGTCGTCGACCGCGCGCTCGCGCGCACGTCCGGCATGCGCAAGCTCATCATCGACCTGCTGAACCTCACGCGGATCGAGTCCGGCCAGAAACGCCGGGAACTGGCGGAGACCGACCTGCGCGAGGCGGCGCTGGCCGCCATCGAGACCGTGTCGGCGGCGGCCGGCGGCCGGGGCATCACGGTGGCGCTGCACGCGCCGGACACCGCGCCTGTCGTGGCCGACCGCGGCGAACTGGACATCATCCTGAACAACCTGCTCAGCAATGCCGTGAAGTACAACCGGGACGGCGGCCGGGTGGACGTGACGCTCACCCGCCTCGAGCACGGCTGGCGCATCGACGTGGCCGACACCGGCATCGGCATGGCCGCTGAAGACTGCGCACGGCTGTTCCAGGAATTCGTGCGGATCAGGAACGACCAGACGCGCGCGATCCCGGGCACGGGCCTGGGATTGTCGATCGTCAGGAAGCTGGCGCAGCTGTACGGGGGAGATGCGATCGTCGTGAGCGAACCCGGTGTGGGCAGCACCTTCACGGTCACGCTGGGGCAGGGCTGAAGCCCTGCACTACGTCTGACCCCGAGCGCGCCCGCAGCGTCAAGGCGTGCTCATTCTTGCTTCCTGCTTCTTGCTTCTTCCCTGTCCTACTCCGTCAATCCCTCCCGAATCGCGTAGCGCACCAGCTCGGCCGTGCTCGAGCACTTCAGCTTCTTCATCAGCCGGGCCCGGTGCGTGTCCACGGTCTTCGTGCCGATGTTCAGGCGCGAGGCGATCTCCTTGGTGCGCAGGCCGTCGGCCACCATGATCAACACCTCGCGCTCGCGGGGCGACAGCGTTGGCTTCGTGCCGGCGCCCTCGCCCAGCTGGGACTTGAACGACGTCACCAGCGCGCTGGTGGCCTCGGGACTCATGAAGGTGTGCCCCTTCACGACGGCCCGGATGGCGTGCAGCACCTCCGCGGACGCATTGCCCTTGATGAGGTAGCCGCTGGCGCCTGCGCGGACCGACTCGGTGACGTAGGCCGGATCCGGATAGGCCGAGAGCATCACGACCCGGGTCGCCGGCGCCTCCGCCAGGATCTGCCGCGCGACGTCGATCCCGCTGCCGCCCGGCATCTCGATGTCCATCACGACGACATCCGGCCCCAGCGCCGCGGCGGCCTTGAGTGCCCCGGCCCCGTCCGACGCCTGCCCCACCACGGTCATGTCCGGTTCGGCGTCGATGAGGAAGCGGAGACCATCCCGGATCAGCGAATGGTCGTCAACGACCAGGACACGTATCTTCACGCACGCAACTCCCTCGCACTGCGCACCGCGGCGGCCACGGCGGCCAGCAGTTCATGGTTCCGCCACGGCTTCGGCAGAAACGTTCTGACGATCGGGCCGCATGCCATCGCCGCGTCCTTCGACTCGGCAAGTCCGCTCATGGCGATGACCCGCACCCCGGGGTCGAGCCTGGCGAGGCGGCGGATCGTCTTCGGGCCGTCCATGTCCGGCATCCACATGTCGCAGAGGACCAGGGCGACGGGCACGCGGGAGGCTGAGTACAAGGCCAGCGCGGCCCGGCCTCCGTCGGCGACCAGCACATGATACCCGGCTCCCTGCAGGGTACGTCTTGCCAGTTCCCGGATCAACCGTTCGTCGTCGATCACGAGGATGGTCTCACCGTGACCCATCAGTTGTTCCGACACGCCCAGGTCCGGCTCCGGCAGGCCGGGGACGCCGTCGGCCAGCGCGGGCAGATAGACGCGGAACGTCGTGCCGTGGCCCGGCTCGCTCTGCACGTCGACGAACCCGCCGTGGCCCGCCACGATGCCCTGCACGGTTGACAGGCCGAGGCCGGTGCCCTGCCCGGGCGGCTTGGTCGTATAGAAAGGCTCGAAGATGTGGTCGATGACGTCCCGGGGTATGCCCGTCCCGGTGTCCGCGACGGTCACGACGACGTACGGCCCCGGCCGGGCGCCGCCGAGCGCCCTGGCCTCCGCTTCGGCCAGGAGCCCGTGCTCGAGCACCAGCGCGATCGACCCCCCGTCCGACATGGCGTCCCGGGCGTTGACACACAGGTTCAGCAGCACCTGGTGCAACTGCGTCTCGTCCGCCTCGATCTGCCACGGCTCGGCGGGCACATCGACTCTGACGCGGATGGTCTTGGGGAACGTCTCGCCGGCCATGCGGGCGACTTCGCGGATCGTCCGCGTCGGGTCGAGCGGGCGCCGGCGTCCGTCCGCGCCCCGGGTGTAGAGCAGGAGGTGCTTCACCAGGTCGGCGCCCCGGACGGCACTCACGCGGATCATGTCGAGGCACTCACGCTGCCCCTCGCCGAGCGGGGCGGTCTGCAGCAGGTCGGCCCCCATCATCACGGGCGCCAGCACGTTGTTGAGGTCGTGCGCGATGCCGCCGGCCAGCCGGCTCAGGCTCTCCTGCCGCTGCATCCGCAGCACCTGCGACTGCAGGCTCTTCCGCTCCGTGATGTCCCGGTTCGATCCGCGGCGGCCGAGATACTCGCCGCCGTCACCGAACAGCGGTTTGCAGACATGCTCGACCCACCGGGTGCTGCCGTCCCGGTGCTGGACCCGGAATTCGATCGGGCCGAACGCGACACGGTCCGCCTCGTGGCTGTGCACGGCCTCTGCATCGTCCGGGTGGACGATCCGGCCAAGCAGGCCGACGTCGTCGGTGAATTCGTCGCGGGTGTAGCCGGTCAGCCGCTCGCACGACGGCGAGCAGTAGAGGAAGCGCCCGTCCGTGTCCCGCCACCATTCCCAGTCGAACGTGTTGTCGGCGACGATGCTGAGGCGCCGCTCCCGTTCGCGCAGTTCCGCGGTGCGCTCCGCCACCAGGTGCTCGAGGACGGACCGGTGCTCCGCCGTCCTGACCCGGTCCGTCACATCCTCGATGATGCACGCGAACTGCCCGGGCGCCGGCCGGTAGGCGGTGACCCGGAAATGGCGGTCGAGCTCGCGCGTGTAGCTTTCGAACTGTGCGGCCTCGCCGGTCAGCGTCACGCGACCGTAGCGCTCGATCCACGACCGTTCGAGGCCCGGCATCAGCTCGAGCACCCGGCGACCGATCAAATCGGCGGCGCGCAGCCCCGTCTGCCGCTCGAACGCGGGATTGACAGCCAGGAAGCGGTAGTCGGCCGGACGGCCGGCCTCGTCGAGGATCAGTTCGTGCAGCGCGAAGCCGTCGATCATCTCCTCGAAGAGCAGCCGGTAGTTCCGCTCGGCATCCTCGCGGCGGTTCCGCTCAGCGAGGTCCGCCTTGAGCAGTGACACGTCGCGCTGGTGGCGGATCACGCTGAGCCCGACCGCCAGCAGCAGGCTGGCCCCGGCGACCAGCGTACCGGTCGGCCACACCAGCAGGTGGGCCTTCCCGGCGGGCGTGTGCCGGGTTTCCTGAACCAGATAGACGTACGCAACCGTTGTCAGGGCGGCGACAACGGCGAGGAACGTGACGGTCAGCGCGCGAGAGAAGGCCCGGTCGCCGGAATCGACGGTCGACGGCGAGCCCAGCAACCCGGCGACCAGCCAGCTGTCGGGGCTGGTGCTCACGACCAGCGCAGCACCCAGCGCCAGCAACATCAGCGCCGTCGGTACGGCCATCGGGACAAACAGGGTCTCGGATCCGCGGGACGCGCCGGCCGCGTAGCCGAACAACGCGAGGAGACTACTCGCCACGACGGCAGACGCGCAAACCGGCGCCAGGGCCTGACGCGGCCAGCCCTCCCGCGCGTGCTGGCCGATGACGGCAGCCGCGGTGAGGAGGAGGGTCAACGCGGTGTGCGTCGACATGCGCCCGAGGCTGATGTCGCCAGCCGGAAATGCCGCCGCCGGGATGAAGAGGGCTTCCGGATCCACGGTGAGTCCGGCAGCGGCCCGGACGACCACCCACGCCGCCGGCACGGCCACCACGAGGGCCGCAGCGCGGCTGCCTGCCCGGACCGATGGCGACTGCGGCCAGGCAGCCTGGAAGGCCACGGCTCCCCCGAGCACGACGAGCGCCGCGGCCGTCAGCGGGGCGGACGGGACGCCGACCATGCCCCAGGCCTCCGAGGCCCAGTGTCCGGTCAGCCACGCGGCGGCCACGATCAGGCCGCCGAGCGCGGCTGCCTGAGCGCCGCCGACGACGACGCGGCGGATGACGAGCGGCGGTGCGGCAGTGCTCATGTGAGGAGGCTCAGGGCGCTGCGGCATCCCGGAAGGAAGCTCCAGGACGGGGCCTCTTACGGATGATCATCGGCGGAGACCCGCGGCGTGTCTGTCGGGAGATCCTGACTCGCCGGTTGCTCCCGCCGGGGTTCGCCTCGGGGGAACTGGGCCGGGTGGAGCCTGGGTCGTGCCAGTCCCGGGGCAGTCCCCGGCGGTCCGTGGCGGTCAGTGGCGGTCAGTCGTGCGTGAGTCCGTGCTGCATGGCGAAGCGCACCAGGCCGGGCACATCGTGGACGCCGAGTTTGGCCATCAGGCGGCTGCGATAGGTCTCGACGGTCTTGGGTGACAGGCCCAGGCGTGCCGCGATGTCGGCGCTTGACCACCCTTCGACGACGAGTTGCAGGACCCCGCGTTCGCGCTCGCTCAGTCTTTCGAGCGGGCTGCTCCTGCCGGCCGCCCCCGACCGGGACCACGGGTCCATAGTCTCGCTGATGCGGAGGCTCAGGTAGGACCGCCCGGCCCGCACGGCCCGAATGGCGTCCATGACCTCCTGCCCTGCGGACTCCTTCAGCACGTACCCGGCCGCGCCGGCCCTCAGCGCCCGGAACACGTGCTCGGTGGTGGCATGCACCGACAGGATGACCACCTGGGTGCCCGGGCACGCCCGCCGGATTTCGATGGTGGCGTCGATCCCGTTCAGCCTGGGCATGGCGATATCCATCACCACGACGTCCGGGTGGAGGTGGCGCGCGGCCTCGACCGCGGCCGCTCCGTCGCCGGCCTCGCCGACGATCCGGAAGTCGGGTCGCGACTCGAGCAGCGCCCGGAGCCCCTCGCGGACCACGGCATGATCGTCGGCCAGCACGATGGTGATGGGCACGTGCGTCAACTCCCGGCGCCCGCCTCCGGAGCCGGCACGTGAATGGTGACCGACGTCCCCCGGCCTGGTTGCGACACAACCGAGACACGGCCGCCAACCAGCTCGGCGCGTTCGCGCATGGTGAGCAGGCCCCAGGTCCCGACCCGGGCGGGCACGGCAGGGTCGAAGCCGTCGCCATCGTCGGTCACGGTGAGGCGCCATTCTCTGCCGACGGGCGTCAGGCTGACGTCCACCGCCCGCGCCCTGGCGTGCCGGGCCACGTTGGTCATCGCCTCCTGCGCGATCCGGAAGAGCGCCGTCTCGGTATCGGGCCCGCAGCGAACCTCGTCGTCATCGAACGACACGGTGACCTTCAGGCCCGTCCGTGAGGCGAAGAGGCCCCCATACCATCTGAGGGCCGCGCCCAGGCCGTAGTCCTCCAACACGGGCGGCCGAAGGTCGGCCATCACGTCGCGCACGTGGCGCATCGCGTCGACCACCAGCCGCAGGGAGTCCTCGACGAGTGGGCGGGCCGCGTCGGCCAGCCTCCCCTGGTCCGCCAGGCGCGTGAGGTTGAGGTTGAGGGCCGTGAGGTTCTGGCCGACGCTGTCGTGCAGCTCGCGGGCCAGATCGCGACTGCTCGTCTCCTGGAGCAGGACGAGCTGGCGCGACAGCGCCTTCAGCTCCGAGCGACTCGCGCGCAGGGCTTCCTCGGCACGCGTGCGTTCGGCCAGGTCCCACGCGAGGTCCGCGAACTGCGAGATCGTGGCGATGTCTTCGTCGTCGTAGGCCGTGGCCTTGTTGCCGACGCCGAGGATGGCGACGATGAGGTCGCCGCGGAAGACGGGGACGACCAGTTCGCGGACGACGGGCGCGTGGCCGTCCGGCAGACCCTTGCGGTGGGGCAGCGCCGCGTAGTCGTTGTGGATGACGGGCCGGCGCTGGTGGACGCAATCCACCCAGACGCCGGCCTGGTCGACGGGGTAGTGCTGGCCCACCCCGTCCGCCCGGCACATCTCCCGCGCGGTGCGAGTGGACCACGCCTGCAGCCGGATCGTCCGCTGGTCCGGGTCAAGGAAGTGGTAGAACCCCACCTGGCTGCCGGTGAGCGCCTCGGTTTCGTCCAGCGTCGCGACGAGCAGTTCCATCGTCGAATGGCCCAGCGAGTACTCGACGAGCCTGAGGCGCGCCGCGCGCAGGGCCTGCAGGCGGCGCTGTTCGCGGACGTCCCGGAACACGCCCACCAGCGCACGCCTGCCGTCGGCCAGCGTGATGGCCTTGGCGCTGACTTCGACGGGGACGATACGTCCATCGGCGGTTTCGACCGCGGCGTCCTTGTTGATGGGCCTCGGCTCACTGGCGCGCTGCCGGAATCGCGCGCGGTAGTGTTCCCGGTCCCCAGCCGGGTGGAGCGCGCTGTGGTGCATGCCGATCAGTTCCGCCCGCGATCGTCCGACCAGCCGCTCGGCTTCCTCGTTGACGTCCACGAGGAGGCCGGTCTCGACGTCGGCGATGAAGATGGCGTCGCGCACGCCGTTGAAGATAGCCGACAGCCGTTCGTTGGCGGCTCGCAGGTCTTCCCAGTCGCGGGCGGCGGCAGGCGGGGACGGCTCGCGCATCAGGCGCACTCCAGGGGGGTCGCGTCGCGCCGACGCGAAGGATCGAGCAGGATTATAGCTGGTGTCCGGCAGGGGGACGGGTTAGATTTCCACAGTAGCCGGCCCCCGGGCCGCCGCCCCTCAAGGAGTCTCCGCATCGTGGCGACCCAGTCACCCGGGGCCTGGACGAGCCTCGTCCGGGCCATGCGATCCTGGCGCACGGCCTCCGTCGCCCTCCTGTCGTTTTCGTCGGGGCTCCCGCTCGGCCTGGTCTGGTATTCCATCCCCGACTGGATGCGCAGCATCGGCGTCGACATCCGCGTAGTCGGCCTGTTCACGCTGGCCCAGGCGCCGTGGGCGTTCAAGGTGATCTGGTCGCCCCTGATGGACCGGTACGTGCCGCCCTTCTGGGGCCGGCGGCGCGGCTGGATGGCGGTGACCCAGATCGCGCTGGCCGTGCTCGGACTGCTGATGGCCGGCGTGGGCGATCATCCCGACGCGGTCTGGGTGGTGGGCGCCATCGCGCTGGCCGTCGCCCTGGCCTCGGCCACGCAGGACGTGGCCATCGACGCCTACGCGGTGGAAGTGCTGCGCGACGAGGAGCAGGGGGCCGCGGTCGGCGCGCGCATCGCCTTGTACCGCGCGGCCATGGTCGTCGCCGGCGGCGCGGCCATCACCGCCGCCGGCCACATCGGCTGGCAGGCCGTGAACGTGATGCTGGCGCTGGTCTACGTGCCGATGCTGGTCCTCACCTGGCGCGCGCCCGAACCCGAGCAGCCGACGCCTGCGCCCCGGTCCCTGCGCGACGCGGTGTGGCTGCCCTTTCTCGGATTCCTGGCGCGCCACCGCGCCCTCGAGATCCTCGCGTTCGTCCTGCTCTACAAGTTCTCGGACCAGCTCACGCAGGCGCTCACGCGTCCCTTCCTGATCGACATGGGCTACAGCGCGGATCACCGCGGCATCGCCCTGGCCACCGTGGGCATGGTAGCGACCATCGGCGGCGCTTTCGTCGGCGGGTGGGTGACGACCCTGGTGGGCCTCGGGCACTCGTTGTGGATCTTCGGGTTCCTGCAGATCTTCTCGAACGTCGGCTACTACCTCCTGGCGGCCATCGGCGGTCCGAACCTGCCGGCGATGTACGCCGCCACGAGCTTTGAGTTGTTCACGTCGGGCCTGGGCACGGGCGCGTTCTCCGTGCTCCTGATGCGGATGACGCAGAAGCGGTTCTCGGCCACGCAATATGCGCTGTTCTCGAGCCTGTTCGCGCTGCCGCGGCTGCTGGCCGGCCCGATTGCCGGATTCGCCGTCGACGCGATGCAGTGGGGGCCCTTCTTCCTGTCCACGCTCGTCATGGGCGTGCCGGGGCTCATCATGCTGGCGCGCTTCGTGCCGCTCGGCGTCCGGGAACCGCAGTTCGCGGTGGAGGAGATCGCGGCGCGGTCCCCGCTGCCGCCATCCGCCCTAGCGACCCGGGGCATCGGCGGCGGCCTCGCGCTCGGGGCCTTCGCCTTCGCGACAACCGCGCTCCTGGCGGCCCTGAAAGCCATGCGCGAACAGCCGGGTGCCGGGTTCGATTTCCCGGCGGCTGCAGCAGCGGTGGCCCGGCCGGCCACGATCACGGACTGGACGCAACTGGTGGGCATCGTCGCCTTCGGCGTCATCGGCGGGCTCTTTGTCGCGGCGGCTGTCGCCGCGCGCCGCCGCGCCACGGGTGAGTGAGACGGAGAAGAAGCTGACATGGACAACCGATCCCGCGCGCGTTGTGCGCTCACGCTGATCATCGCGACCCTGTGGCTCGTCGCGGCCCCTGCGCGTCCGACCGGTGCCCAGGCGGCAGCGACGAAGGCCTCCGCCGCGGCACGGCGGCCACCCGCCACGTGGCCCCTGACACGCCCCGAGGCCACGAACTACGCGGAGACCAGCCGCTATGACGAGGTGGTCGCCTTCATGAAGACGATGGCCGCCGCGAACCCGCAGATCCACCTCACCACGTACGGCTACACCTACGAGGGCCGGCCCCTGCCGCTGGCGGTCATCGGCGCGCCGGACGCCACGCCCGAGAAGGTCCGTGCGACCGGCAAGACGCGCATCTTCGTCCAGGGCAACATCCACGCAGGCGAGGTCGAAGGCAAGGAGGCCATGTTGTGGCTGCTGCGGTCCGTCGCACGGGGCGAGCGGGCCGACTGGGCGAAGCAGGTCGTCCTGCTCGTCAACCCGATCTACAACGCCGACGGCAACGAGCGCGTGAACGTCCGCAACCGCGGCAGCCAGTGGGGCCCCGTGGGCGGCATGGGCCAGCGCCACAACGCGCAGGACCTCGACCTGAACCGCGACAACACGAAACTCGAGACGGCGGAGGCCCGCTCCATGGCGCGCCTCCTCACGACCTACGACCCGCACGTCATCATCGACCTGCACACGACCAACGGCAGCAACCACGGCTTCTTCCTCACCTACGACACGTCGGCCAGCCCCAACACGTCGCCGGCCATCGCGAACCTGGTGCGGAAGGACCTGCTGCCGGCCGTGACGAAGGCCGTCAAGGCGAAGCACGACTGGAGCTACTTCTACTACGGCGGAGTGTCCCGGCAGGGCGAGCCCGCCTGGCGCGGCGACCTCGACTTGTACAAGCCGCGGTACACGCAGACCTACTGGGGATTGCGCAACCGGATTGGCATCCTGTCCGAAACCTACTCGTACGCGTCCTTCGAGGACCGCATCAAGGCGGCCTACCGCTTCGTCGAGGAAATCGTGAACTACGCGGCCGCGAACGGTCCGGCCATCCGGCAGGCCTGCGCCGCCGCCGACGCAGAGTCGATCGTCGGCACGCCGCAGGCGGTCCGCAACAGGCTGACGCGGTACCCGAATCCCGTTGAGATCGTGATCGCCGACATCGCCGAGGTGCGCAATCCGTACGTCCCCGAGCGGCCCATGCGCGCCCGCGTCGCCGGCAGCGAGCGGACAGAAGTGATGCCCCATTACGGGCTGATCGAGCCGATCGAAACGGCCGTGGCGCCGCGCGCGTACGTGATCCCGGCCGCACCGCCGGGCGCACCCGCCGGGCAGGGCCCTGCGCCGCAGCCGTCCGGGATGCCACCCGCCGCGCCGCCCCGGGGCGCGCCCGGCATGCCGGGACCGCCGCCGGGATCACCGGGCGCCCCACCCTTCATGCGCGGCCCCGTCGGGAGCCCGCCCGCGCGCATGCTGGCGGCCGTCATCGACCGCCTCGACGCGCATGGCGTGACGTTCTACAAGACCGCGGCCGGGCAGTCCTTCACGGGCGAGCGTTTCAGGATTGCCGCGACCGCCGTGGCCACGACCGAGTACCAGGGCACGCACAAGCTGCGCACGATGTCGGGCGCCTGGGAGGCAGCCACTCTGGATCTGCCGGCCGGCTCGCTCGTGATCCCGATGGACCAGCCGCTGGCCCGGCTGGCCTTCGCGCTGCTCGATCCGATGTCGGACGATGGCTTCATGACGTGGAACATCCTCGACCCGGTGCTCACCGCGACACCGGCGCCCGAGTACTATCCCGTGCTGCGGACCATGACCGTAGTCGCGAAGTAACGCCATGGCCGTCGCGCTGCCAGCCGCGCTGTCCGTCCTGCTGATCGGGCTTGCGGCGGCGGTCCCGGGCGTCTGGATGTGGCGCCACGTCCGCCGGGCGATGCCCGACGCGGGCGACCGGCGAGCGCTCGCTCTCATCCTCGTCCTGGCCGCCGGGTTACTCGTGTGGGGCCTGGACTGGGGCGTGTACGGCGACCAGTGGGCCCCGGACGAACTGCGGCCGGACCTCGCGCGTGATGCCCTGCGGCACGGCTACGCCGGGGGGTGGCACGACAAGTACCCCGTCCTGCACTACGCGGTGCTCGGGTTGGTCGCGGGTCCCTTCGAACTTGCGGCACGTGCAGGCGCGCTGCCCGTGGAGACCACGGCGTCCTATGCTGCGCAACTCGCCCTGATGCGGTTCGTCTCGGTGTTGCTGGGGCTCGGGACACTCGTTGCCGCCTGCCTCTGCGGCGGCGAGTTGAGGGGTCCACGGGCGGGCGTGACCTCAGCCCTCCTGCTGTCGCTGACGCCGCTGTTCGTGTACTACGGCAAGGTGGCCAACCTCGACGTGCCGGCCTTGTGCTGGACAGGCTGGACGCTGCTGGCCTTCATCCGGATCCTGCGCGGCGGCACCCGCGGCGACTACGTGCTGCTGGGCGTCGCTGCCGCCGCCGCCGTCGCCACCAAGGACCAGAGTTACGCCAGCCTCGCGCTGCTGCCGCCCATGGTGCTGGTGGCCACGGCGCGCGGCCAGGCGGGGGCGGGCTGGATTGCGGGGCTCGGTCGGGCCTGCCTCGACAGCCGCCTGCTGGCCGGCACGGGGGCCACCCTGCTGGCCTTCGTGGTGTTCCACAACCTGTTCCTGAACCCCCGCGGCGTTGTTGCCCACTTCACGCTGCTGGCCACCCTCGGCGACATCGGCGTGGTGCCGCGTACAGCCGCCGGGTACGCCGAACTCACGTGGCGGACGGTCGATCTCTTCCGCCTGTCGCTGGGCTGGCCCGCGTTCGTGCTGGCGCTGGCAGGCGTGGCGGGCGCGGCGAGGCGGCCCGACCGCCGGTGGTGGCTCTGGCTGCTGCTGGTGCCGCTCGCGTTCCACCTGACCTTCACGTGGGTGACGATGTACGTGAGCGACCGGTACCTGTTCGGGGGCGTGTTCGTGCTGGTCCTCTTCGCGGGGGCGGCGGTCGCTGACATCGTCGAACCCGCGTCGCTGCGGGCGTGGCGCGTCACGGCCGTGGCGGCAATCGCCTCGTACACACTGCTCTACGGGGCGTCGATCAACGTCATGATGAACCTCGATGCCCGCCATGTCGCGCGCCAGTGGCTGAGGACGCACGCCGGGCCCGCCGTGGCTGTCGGCCTGGTCGGCGGCTACCAGCCTGAACTGCGCGCGTTCGCGAAGACAGTGGGCGTGAGCACCACCGGCGATCTGGAGGCGCACAGGCCGGACTGGCTGCTGGTCAACGACCGGTTCGCGTACCGGTACCGGCAATCACGACGCCCCGAAAGCCGCACCCTGATGTCCGGCCTGGCCGATGGTTCGCTGGGGTACCGCGAGGTCTTCCGCCACCGCGGGCAGGTGCCGTTCTGGGCGGTGCTGCAGTACGACCCCGTCTTCCGCCGCCGCGAAGAGTCCTTGTGGACGAACCTCGACAAGATCAACCCGGAGATGGTGATCTACCGCAGACGGTAAGAGTTCACGGTTCGCGGTTCAGGGTTCACGGTTCACGGTTCGCGGTTCGCGGTTCGCGGTTTGCGGCCTGTCACGTCCGGCTGAAGCCGGACGCCACGAACATGGAACCCACGTCCCACGCCCCACGTCCCACGTCCCACGTCCCTACCAGATATTCCGCAAGAGACACGACAGGAACGCCGGCGTCTGGTTCACCACCGACAGGCTGGAGTGGCCCGCCCGGCGCGCGTACTCGTGGGAGGGGACCTGCGTGACGCGGAAGCCGCGTTTCAGCGCGGTCAGCACCATCTCGAGTTCGATGGTGTGGCGGTTCTCCCGCAGGGGCAGCGCGCGGACGACCTCGGCGCGGACGGCACGAAAGCCGTTCTGGGAATCGGTGAGGTGCGTGCCGAAGCGGGTATTGATGACCTGCGTCAGGACGTTGTTCCCCCAGAGCCGGATGAACATCGTCCAGGTGCCGGCGAACTCGTCGCTCCCACCCCGCATGCGGCATCCGATGACCATGTCGGCCTCGCCGGCTTCGATAGGCGCCGTCAGCCGGGTGATTTCCGCGGCATCGTGCGAGCCGTCGGCGTCCATCATGACGAGGATCTCTCCCGACGCGGCGGCGATGCCGGTTCGGACGGCGTCACCCTTGCCGCCGCCGTGATCCTGCAGCACCCTGAAGCCGGCGCCCGCCAGGCGTTCGGCCGATCCGTCCGTGCTGCGGCCGTCGACGACGATGACCTCGTCGCAGCAGGCGCGAGCCGCCTGCGCGACGTCAAGCACCACGTCGCCTTCGTTCCGGGCCGGGATGATCACGGTCGTCGTCATCGGAATCACTAAGTGTACACGGTTCGCCTGTCCCGTTGACGGGTCGCCGGGGCCCGGATACGCTGGAACACGGGTCAAGCCCATTCCAACCCGGCCGAGAGGCCCGCCCCGTGGCAGCGGTGTGCCACCAGTCTGGAGAATCGTATGCGTCGTTCGTCGCCGTTCGTGTCCGCAGCCGTGTTCGTGATCGTCCTGTCGTGCGCCGCGCTGGCCGAGGCGCAGGCCACCCGCACCTGGGTGTCGGGCGTGGGCGACGATGCCAATCCCTGCAGCCGGACGGCACCGTGCAAGACCTTCGCGGGCGCCATTTCGAAGACCGCCGACGGCGGCGAGATCTCGGTGCTCGACCCGGGCGGGTACGGCGCGGTCACGATCACGAAGTCGATCACGATCAACGGTGAAGGTGCTGAAGCCGGCATCCTGGCAGCGCTCACCAATGGCATCGTGGTCAACGCGCAACCCGAGGACGTCGTCACGATCCGCGGCCTGATGATTCACGGCGCGGGCAACGGACTCAACGGCATCCGGTACCTCGCCGGCAAGGCCCTGCACGTTCAGCAGACCAAGATCCTGTCGTTCACTGGCGCCTGCATCGAGGCCGCGCCGGGCGGCGGCACGCTGACGGTGACGGACAGCGATCTCGGCGACTGCACCACCGCCGGCGTGGACGCGGCGTCGTCGTCGGCCGCGCCGTTGAACGTCAATCTCGAGCGGGTGGTCATCCGCAGCACGGCGACGGGGATTGCGGCCGGCGCCAACGCCATGGTCACCGTGGCGGACAGCAGCGTCTCGAACGCCGAGAATGGCATCCTGGTGAACACGGCATCCGCCGCCGTGGTGGCGGATGGCAACCGATTCGCGTTCAACGGGAACGGCGTCCTGGCCACCGCGGGGAAGATCTTCATCGGCCGCAACACGTTCGCGGGGAACAACCGGGGCATCCGGCCGCAGGGCGGCGGGATCATCTCGCTGGGTGACAACCGGTTCGCCGGCAACGGCACCGACGGCGCGCCCACGAGCACCAAGGCCGCGAAGTAGGCCCACGGCCCACGGGGGGACGGGTCGGCCGCCTGCCGCCCTGGTGGAAGGCTAGCCCGTCCTCCCGCGTCCGCCGGGGCCCGTGCCGATCGTCCGGCCCAGGCCCTCCACCAGCCGGATGACGCCCTCGGCCAGCACGTCCGCGGTCTCGTGGACGCCGGCCTTGCCGGGGTAGATCTCGTAGAGGACGCGGTACGGCGGGGGCGTCAGGTTCGGCATGATCACGTTGGCGCCCCGCGTCAGGCCGTTGGCACGGCCCGACGCCGGGTCCATGATCGACAGCGCCGTCGTGCTCGGGATGTTGGTGTCGGGGCAGACCAGCCGCGTGAGCGCCACGGCCTTCAGGGTGGTCAGTTCGTCGTTGGGCACCTGCTCGCCGGCCGGCGCCCTCAACGCGTCCTTCAACGCGCCGGCCAGGGGCGTCCGCGGACTCGGCAGGTACGGACCGATGCCGATCATGTCCATGTCGTAGTCGCGGAACGTCCAGATGTCGTTGGCGAGGGTATCCCAGGTCTGTCCGGGTATCCCCACCATCACCCCCGTCCCGATCTCGAACCCCAGTTCACGCATCCGCGCCAGCTGGGCCAGGCGATCGGAAACCGTGCCAGGGAGACTCGGGTGGATCGCGCGGTAGAGGTCGGGATCCGTCGTCTCGAACCGCAGCAGATAGCGGTCCGCGCCGGCGTCCCGCCACGATCGCAGGTCCGCTTCGCTGCGCTCGCCGAGCGACAACGTGACCGCCGCGCCCGTCTCAGCCTTGATGGCGCCAATCACGTCCGCCACGAACGGCCCCGTGACGCCGGGGTCCTCTCCGCCCTGCAGGACGATGGTGCCGAAGCCGAAGTCGCGGCCCTGGCGGGCGCAGGCGAGAATCTCGTCCTTCGTCATGCGGTACCGCGCCAGCGGGCCCGCGCAGGCCGCGATGCCGCAGTAGGCGCACTGCCGCACGCAGTAGTTGGTGATCTCGACGAGCCCCCGCAGGTGAACCGCGTCGCCGACCCGCCCGCGCCGCACGTCGTCGGCCCGGCGCCACAAAGCCTCGAGCGCCGGCCCGTCCGGCTCGGTCAGCCAGGCGCGGATTGCGGCGCGGTCCAGGCGATCATCAAGAGGCGGCAGCACGGTAGGCCTCCAGGGCCGCGGGAAACGGCGCCAGCGCCCGCTCGAAGATCCCGAGTGAATACGCGATTGTCAGGCCGTAGTTCGTGATGGGCACGCCCGCCTCGCGGCAGCGGTGGATGCGCGAGAGCATCTCCCGGCGGTTGCCCGTGCAGTTGCCGCAGTGGATGACGAGCGCGTAGGGCGACAGGTCGGCCGGGAAGTCGCGGCCCTGGACGTGCGCGAAGTCGAGCGGCGCGCCGACGTACTGGGTGAGCCACCGCGGGATCTTCACGCGGCCGATATCGTCGCCGATGGGATGGTGGGTGCACGTCTCGGCCACCAGCACCCGCGACCCGCCGGCCAGGCGTTCGATGCCGAGGGTGCCGCGCACCTGCTCGGCGAGGTCGCCCTGGAAGCGCGCCATCAGGATCGAGAACGACGTCATCGGCACCTCAGGCGGCACGTCGGCGGCCACTTTGAGGAACGCCTGCGAGTCGGTGACGACCAGCGCCGGCGGCGACGCCAGGCCGGCGAGCGCCTGCCGCAGCTCCCGTTCCTGGGTCACCAGCGCCAGGCTCTCGCCGTCGAGCAGGTCGCGGATGGCCATCACCTGGGGAAGGATCAGGCGTCCCTTCGGCGCCTCCTTGTCGATCGGCACCACGAGCACGGCCACGCGCCCGGGCGGCACCAGGTCCGCGATCACGCGCCGGCTGTCGAAGTGATCCGACGGCGCCAGCCGCAGCAACGCCTCCCGCACGGCCGCCACGCCCTGTCCCGTGACCGCCGACAGGGCCACCACGGCGGAGGCGCGGCCTTCGAGCGCCTGTCGTTCGGCGTCGGCGAGCGGCCGGGCGTCGATCTTGTTCACCGCGATCGTCACCGGCACCTGCCGCCGCCTGAGCTCGGCCAGCAGCCCGTCTTCGAACGGTCCCCAGGTCCCGGCTTCCGTCACCAGGATGCCCAGATCGACCCGGTCGAGCACGGCGTGCGTCCGCGCGATGCGCAACTCGCCCAGGGCCCCCTCATCGTCGATGCCGGCGGTGTCGACGAAGAGCACCGGCCCCAGGGGCAGCAACTCCATGGGCTTTTCGACGGGATCCGTCGTCGTGCCCGCAAACTCGGACACGATGGACACCTGCTGCCGCGTGATGGCGTTCAGCAACGACGACTTGCCGACGTTGCGCCGGCCGAAGATCCCGATGTGCAGACGCAGGGCCCGTGGGGCGGACAACATCAGCGCCCTCCCTTCTTCGGCGGGAACCCCAGGCGGCACACCGCCTCGGGCGACGTGGCGGCGTCGAAGTCGTCCGCCGATACGAACCCCTCGTCCACCGCCGTCTCCCGCAGCCCGCGGCCGGTCGCCCGCGCCCGCGCCACGAGCTGGCTGGCGCGCTCGTAGCCGATGAGCGGCAGCAGGGCCGTCGCGCTGGCGGTCGCGTTCTCCACGTGGCGCCGGCACCGGGCTTCGTCCGCCTCGATCCCGTCCACGCACAACGCGCGCAGGTGGTCGCACGCGCGCGTCAGCAGATCGAACGACGTGAGCAGGCAGTGCGCCACGAGCGGCAGGAAGGGATTCAGTTCCAGGCTGCCCATCGCCACGGCCACCGTCAGGGCCGCGTCGTGGCCGACCACCAGCAGCCCGGCCTGTGTCACCGCTTCGGGCACGACGGGGTTGACCTTGCCGGGCATGATGCTGGATCCGGCCTGCCGGGCCGGCAGCCGGAGTTCGCCAGGGCCGCCGTCGGGGCCCGAGCCCATCAGGCGCAGATCGCCGGACACCTTGATGAGCGTCGTCGCGAGGGCCTTCAGCAGCCCGGACACCTCGACGAACACGTCAGCGTTCTGCGTGGCGTCCACGAGGTTCTCGGCCCGGGCCAGGCCCAGGCCGGTGACCGCCCGCAGGTCGTCGACCACGCGGAAGATGTAGTCGCGGGGCGCGCCGAGGCCGGTGCCGATGGCCGTGCCGCCCAGGTTCACCACGCGCAGCCGCTCTTCACTCTGGTTGAGCCGCCACCGGTCGCGGCCAACCGCCTCCGCGTACGCGCCCATCTCGCGGCCGAGCGTCGTGAGCACGGCGTCCTGCGACTCGGTGCGCCCGATCTTGACCACGTGCGCGAAGGCGCGTTCCTTCGCCTGGAACGACTCCTGAAGCGCCACCACCGCCCGCTCCAGCGTCCGAAGCCGCCAGATGGCCGCCACGCGGAGGGCTGTCGGGAAGGTGTCGTTGGTGCTCTGGTGCAGGTTGACGTGGTCCGCCGGCGAGACCGCCGCATAGTCGCCCCGCGGGCGCCCGAGCATCTCGAGGGCGCGGTTGGCCAGCACCTCGTTGACGTTCATGTTGGTGCTGGTCCCGGCCCCGCCCTGCAGCGCGTCGACGACGATGGCGGGCGCCAGGGTGCCGTCCAGCAGTTCCGCGCACGCGCGTTCGAGCGCGTCGGCCACGGCGGCATCGGGCAGGTATCCCAGGGCGCGGTTGGCGCGGGCGGCAGCCAGCTTGACGGCGCCGTACGCCCGCACCAGGCCGCTGTTGACGGGGGCCCCGGCAAGGGCGAAGTTCTCCAGCGCCCGCTCGGTGTGGATCCCGTGCAGGACGTCGTCGGGCACGTCCCGGGCCCCCAGCATGTCGTGCTCGCGTCTCGGCATCACGGCCTCGCTCGATCATACCCTCCGGCGCGGACCCCCGGCCAGCGGCGGCCCCGCCGATTTTCACGCGGATTCAGCCTTTGTTCACGACTCCGGCCGTCCCGGGGCCTACATTGTCCACAGACACCTGGAGGGACGGACTGTGAAGATCCTGCTCGTGGCTCCGGCGTCCGGCACGTGGCGTGGCCTGGGCAAGCACCGGCTGTTCAACGGCCGGACGTTCAGGTTCTCGATGCTGTCGGCCCTCAGTGTGGCCGCCCTGACGCCGCCCGGGCACGAGATCAGAGTGGTCGACGAACAGGTCGAGGACATCCCGTGGGACGAACCCTTCGACCTGGTCGGCATCACCGTGATGACCGCGACGGCGCCGCGCGCCTACGAACTGTGCCGGCGGTTCGCCGAACGAGGCACCCCCGTCGTCGTCGGAGGGTTTCACCCGACCTTCAATCTCGAGGAGGCGCTCGAGCACGCCGACGCGGTCGTGGTCGGTCCCGCGGGCGGCGCCTGGACCACCTTGCTCGCCGATGCGGCCGACGGCGTGCTGCAGCGCGTGTATCGAGGCGACCCGGACGTGCCCGTGCCCATGGCCCTGCCGCGCCACCTCCTGAAACGACAGGGGTACGTGTCGATCAATACGTGCTGCGCCACGCTCGGCTGCCGGAACGAGTGCGCCTTCTGCTCGATCACGGCGTTCTACCAGGGGCGCCGCTACCACCGGCCCGTGGACGAGATCGTGGCGCACCTGCGGAGCTTCGACGAGCGGTTCTTCATGTTCATGGACGACAACCTGACCCAGGACCGCGGGTATGCCCTCGACCTGTTCCGGGCCATCGCCCCGCTGCGCAAGCAGTGGGCCACGCAGGCGTCTGTCGAGATTGCCGACGACCCGGAACTGGTGGGCTGGATGCGTCGCGCCGGCTGCGTCGGCGTCTTCATCGGCCTGGAGAGCTTCTCGGAGCAGGCCCTCTGTTCGCAGAACAAGACCATCAGGTCGCCGCAGGTCTACCGCGATGCCGTGCGGACCCTGCACCGCCACGGGATTGCCGTGGAGGCGGGCCTGATCTTCGGGTTCGACTCGGACGGCCCCGACGTGTTCGAGCGGACGCTCGCCGTGCTCGACGTTATCGGCGCCGACGCCATGCAGGCGTCGATCCTGACGCCGCTGCCGGGCACGCGGCTGTTCCGGGACATGCGCCCGCGCATCGTCGACCTGAACTGGGAGCACTACGACTACAAGTGGGCCGTCTTCGAGCCGGCGCGCATGTCGCGCGAGGAGCTCATGGCCGGCCTGCAGTGGATCAACAAGCGGTTCTACACGCCCTGGCGGATCCTGCGCAGGCTTGGCCGCTGGCTGACCATGCCCGCCGGCTTTTCCCAGTTCCACATTCCGCTGCTGCTGAACGTCGCGTACTGGGGCCGGCAGTACCGGTTCGGCGTGAAGGGCCACAACCCGGCGCGTGCGCGGCGGCCGGCGGCCGCGCATCACCCGCTGACGCCAGGCGTCACCGGCTGACTACCGCGCCAGCAGCCCGCGTTGCCGCAACCACGCTTCGCAGCGCGCCGGCCAGTCCGAGATGGGGCCGTTGCCCGGGAGGGTGGCGGAGCCGTGGGGACCGTGCTGGTAGGCGTGCAGTTCAGCCTGCACACCGGCCTTCCGCAGGGCCAGGTAGTAGAGCACGGAGTTCTCGACGGGCACGGAGGTGTCGTCGCCGCCATGGACGAGAAAAGCCGGCGGCGTCGCCGCCGTCACGCGCGTCTGCAACGAGAGGCTGTCGACCACCGCGGGATCAGGGTTCTTACCGAGCAGGTACTCGCGTGATCCCGCGTGGCCGTACGGCGGAGCGAGCGCGATGACCGGGTAGACGAGGACGTGGAAGTCCGGACGCCCGCTCGTCGCGTCCAGGGCCGCGCCCGTCTTCCCCGCCGGGTCGTCGAACAGCGTGGCCGCCGACGCCGCCAGGTGCCCGCCGGCCGAGAAGCCGAGGATGCCGATACGGCCGGGATCGACGCGCAGGCGCTCGGCGTCGCGCCGCACCAGGCGGATCGCACGCAGCGCGTCGCGCAGCGGCGCGGGGTGGCCGAACTGGGGCACCCTGTACTTCAGGACGAACGCGGTGATGCCGAGGCGGTTCAGCCAGCGCGCAATCTCGACGCCTTCCTTGTCCCAGGCCAGCCGCCGGTACCCCCCGCCGGGGCAGATGATGACGCCCGTGCCGTTGCGCGTCGCCCGGGGCGCGCGATAGACCGTGAGCGTGGGCCGGCTGATGTTGGTGATCCGTGCCGGTTCCTCCTCGGTCTCGGGCAGTGGAGTGGCGATGGCGCCGGGCACGCCCTCTGGCCAGAGCGGAATCACCTCGTTGGCGGGCATGGGCTGGGCGGTCATGAGCATCGCCGCCAGCGCGAACATCTCGAGCAGTCCTGGCATGGGACCTCCATCTCAGTGCGCCCTGGCGCGCGTCGCCCGCCACGGCGAGCCTCGGCCCGCAGGCCCGAACTCGCCTGCGGCCGTGTCGCCCGTGACCGTGCCCGTGTACACCACGCCATCGACGGTGAACTCGATGGTTGTCCCGCGCAGGCGGCCGTTCTCGACGGGACGTGTGCGGCCCCGGGCCGTCAGGGTGCCCGTCACGGCCTGGAACTCCTGCCGGAGCGTCAGCGACGTCTCGCCCAGCCACCACGTGCCAGCGGCGTTCGCGGGCACGATCCAGAGAAACGCCATGCACCAGTTCTCGCAGTCCGTGTCCGCGTGAGCCGTGCCGTCAGGCATCCAGTCGTCCATTGTGAACGTGTTCGACACAACGCGCGTGCCCGGCGCGAGGCCGAGCAGGGTCGGCCGCAGGCGCAGGTTGAGTTCCGGCAGCAGGAACAGCGTCACCACCGTCGCGTGCGAGAAGTCGGTGGTGAAGATGTCGCCCTCGACGAATGTCGCGCGATCGGCCACGCCCGCCGCCGCGGCCCGGCGCCTCGACAGCGCGACGAGGTCCGGATTGTATTCGACGCCCATCGCCGAGGCCCCCCGCAGGGCTGCTGCGATGACCGTGCGGCCGTCCCCCGACCCGAGATCGACGACGGTGTCGCGCGCGGTGACGCCGGCCAGGTCGAGCATCGTATCCACCAGGCTGTTCGCGCTGGGCACCCAGACCACGTCCTTGCCGGGCTGACCCGACTCGGGGTGGTACGGCCCGTCGTCCTGCGGTTCCGCCGGCCTGGCCGTTCCGGCCGCGGGCGGGGACGGCGGCGGCGGCACGTCCCACACCGTCAGGACGAGACTGATGATGAGCAGGGCAAAGGCGCCAAGCAGGACCCGTCCGTGCCACGTTCGCGGGCGTGCGCTCATGGGCAGTTCCCTCCCCGGTTCCCTCACACGGGACGGGGGATTCTACCGCACCTCGGGTGGAGACGACGGCCGGCGCGTATCGGGGCCTTGCCAGACCGCGGCACGGGGCCGATATTGTCAGCAGGAGACCGTACTGGGGCCCGGGCGCACCCGGGGAGCGCCCTGGCGGTCGGGCCACGACCGGCCCGGGAGGCTATGATGCAGTCCCTCGGTCATCGCTGGCACTCGCACCGGAATCTGCCCCTGCACCCCGGCATCAACTTCTCCTGCATGGATGTGGGCGGCAACCTCGGCGGGTGCGTATTCGCCGTGGGATCCGTCGTGGCCGTGCTGGTGGGTCTGCCGGAACTGGTACCCGTCTATCTGGCGTCCCTCGCGCTCGCCTGCGTCTTCGCGGTCGTCCTGCACGCGTGGATGAATCGATAGGCCGTTCGGCTATCGGCCGTTCGGCTGTTTGGCGAAGACAGGCCGTTTGGCCGTTCGGCGCACAGACAGGACGGGCGCGATGACGGGCAGGGCTGAAGCCCTGCACTACGTCGCCGCGCCCGTCGTCGATCCAGGCCCTCGGCCCGGCCCCAGCCGCTGGCCTCCAGCCTCTAGCCTCTAGCCTCTAGCCTCTAGCCTCTAGCCAATATGCTTCCCCCTGGCCGTGTAGTGGGTGTGCAGCAGCTCGTGGCTCAGGTGGCTGCAGGGCCCGTCCGTGAAGAACTCGCTGTAGAGCTTCAGCACGGCGGGGTTCTCGTGTGACTTGCGGACCGCGCACTCCGCGTCCTCTTCGTAGAT
Organism: uncultured Vicinamibacterales bacterium; assembly: GCA_964396055.1. Classification (GTDB taxonomy): domain Bacteria; phylum Acidobacteriota; class Vicinamibacteria; order Vicinamibacterales; family JAKQTR01; genus CAYJPV01. The sequence goes on from CAYNDV010000039.1 coordinate 24,633, forward strand.
GGCGCGGGCCCGGGCCGCGCGGATCTCGGGCGAGGTCGGGATCGGCTGCCCGCCGCCGCCGATGCACCCGCCGGGGCAGCCCATGAACTCGATGAAGTGGCACTGGCTGAACTTGCCGCCGGCCTTGATGTCCTCCATCACCTTCTTCGCGTTCGCGGTGCCGTGGGCCACGGCCACCTTCAGGGTGGCGCCCTTCAGGAAGTCGAAGCTCGGGATCAGCGCCTTCAGGATCGGCGGCACCTCGGCGGCGACGGCCGTGACGGGGAGTTCGACGTACCGGACGCCCTCGAAGCCGCGCACGGGCACGATGTTGGCGTGCGCGAAGAGCTTCTCCACCTTCACGCCGCACACCAGCTCGATCACGGTCCGCAGCGCCGCTTCCATGACGCCTCCGGTGGCGCCGAAGATCACGCCCGAGCCGGTGGCCGTGCCGAAGGGATCGTCGAAGTCGCCCTTCGGCATGTCGGGCAGGTGGATGCCCGCTTCCTTGATCATCTGCGCCAGCTCGCGGGTGGTCAGGCCGTAGTCCACGTCCTTGAAGCCGCTGTCGGCCATCTCCGGCCGGTTGCACTCGAACTTCTTGGCCGAGCACGGCATCAACGCGACCGTGACGATGTCCTTCGGGTCGATGTTGTGGGCCTTGGCGTAGTAGGTCTTGATCACGGCGCCGAACATCTGCTGCGGGCTCTTGGCCGACGACAGGTTCGGGATGTACTCCGGGTAGAAGTGCTCGAGGTACTTCACCCAGCCCGGCGAGCAGCTCGTGAACTGCGGGAAGGCCACCTCTTCCTTCTTGACGAGGGCCTTGTGAAGCCGCAGCAGCAGCTCGGTGCCTTCCTCGATGATGGTGAGGTCGGCCGAGAAGTTGGTGTCGAACACCTTGTCGAAGCCGGCCAGCTTCAGCGCCGTGTTCATCTGGTAGGTCATCGGCGTGCCGGGCTCGAGGCCGAAGCACTCGCCGATGCCGGCGCGCGGGCTGGGCGCCGTCTGGATCACCACGTGCTTGGTCGGATCGTCGATGGCCGCCCACACGTCGTCGGAGGTGTCGTTGGCGTGCAGGGCGCCGGTCGGGCACCGGTTGATGCACTGCCCGCAGTTGATGCAGACAACGTCGCCGAGGGGCTTGTCGAGGTAGGTCGAGATCCGCGTCTTGTTGCTGCGGCCGACGGCCTCGAGCACGCCCACTTCCTGGACGTCGATGCACGTGCGCACGCACCGCCGGCAGAGGATGCACTTGTCCATGTCCCGGATGACGGAGTAGCTCGACTCGTCTTTCGGCACCTGGGACGTGGTCACGTGCCCGAACCGGTAGAAGTCGACGCCGTACTCCTTGGCCAGGCTCTGCAGTTCGCAGTTGTTGTTGCGCTTGCAGCTGTAGCACTCGCCGTAGTGGGTCGACAGGAGCAGGTCCAGGATGTGGCGGCGCGCCTGCCGCACCTTGCGCGTATGGGTCTTCACCTTGAGCGAGCTCGTCACCGGGTAGGCGCAGGAGGCCTGCAGGGCCCGCTGGCCCTCGACCTCGACCACGCACACGCGGCAGACGCCCGCCACGCACAGGTCGGGATGGTGGCACAGCGTCGGGATCCGCACGCCGACCCGTTTCGCCGCGTCGAGGATCGTCGTCCCCATCGGCACCTTCACGTCGGTGCCGTCGATGTTGACCGTGACTTGCCCGCCGATCATCCCGGAGACGTCGCCCGTCACGGCCACCTGCTGGATCTTCTGGCTGCTGGGGGCGCGCGACGTGTCGGCGCCGGGTCTCACTTCACCGCTCATATGACACCTCGAAGGGGAACCGCCGGGAGGCCGTTACGCCACCACCGTCCGCCCCAGAATCTCGTCCTGGAAATGCCTCACGATCGACACGAACGCGTTCGGGCTCGACTGGCCCAGGCCGCACTTCGAGGCCAGCTGCATCGTCTCGCACAGGGACAGCAGTTCGCGGAGGTACGTGGTCGAACAGGTCCCCTGCTCCAGCTTCTCGATGCCCTCGAGCAACTTCGCGTTGCCCGCCCGGCACGGCGTGCACTGGCCGCACGACTCCTCGACGAAGAACTCCATGAAGTTCTTCGCCACGTGCAGCATGTCGCGGCCGGGGCCGAACACGATGATCGACCCGCCCGTCGCGACGTCCTCGAAGGCGATCCGCCGGCCGAATTCCGAGGCCGGCAGGCAGGTGCCGGAAGCGCCGCCGATCTGGACGGCCTTGGCGTTGCGCCCGCCCACCTTCTCGAGCAGGTCCGCCACCGTGACGCCGAGGGGGAACTCGTACACGCCAGGCCGGTCGCAGTCGCCGGAGATGCTGAACAGCTTGAAGCCCGCGGACTTGTCGGTGCCGAACGACTTGAACCAGGCCGCGCCCTTGGCCAGGATGGCGGTCACCAGCGCCAGCGTTTCAACGTTGTTCACCACGGTGGGCTGCTTGAGGAAGCCGGTGTCCACCGGGAACGGCGGGCGGTTGCGTGGCTCGCCCCGGTGCCCCTCGAGCGACTCGATCAGGGCGGTCTCCTCGCCGCACACATACGCGCCGGCACCCATGCGGATCTCGATGTCGAAGTCGAAGCCGTCCACGCCGCAGATGCCTCGGCCGAGCAGGCCGGCCTTGCGCCGCTCGTAGAGCACCTCGTCGAGATGCTGGCGCAGGTACAGGTACTCGCCGCGCAGGTACAGGATGCCCCTGTCAGCGCCGATCGCCCGCGCGGCAATCGTCATGCCTTCGAACACCAGGTCGGCGTAGTCGAGCAGGAGCACCCGGTCCTTGAAGGTGCCGGGCTCGCCTTCGTCGGCATTGCAGACCACGTACTTGTGCTGGCCCTCGGCCACGCGCGCCGCCGCCGCCAGGTTCCACTTCGTGCCGGTCGGGAACCCCGCGCCGCCGCGGCCGCGCAGATTCGAGGCCGAGACCTCGCCGATGATGCCGGACCGCGTCATCTTCAGCGCCGCCGCCAGGGCCGTGCCGGGCTCGACCGTGTCGAAGGTGAGCGGCGTTCGTTTGCTGTCGATCGGATACATGTCTCGCTCCTCCGCCCTAGGCGTGCGCCGGCTGGGCCGCGTGGGCCCCGAAGACCCGGCGGCAGTCCTCGATGATCTGGTGCACCTGGTCGGGCGTGACCTTCGTGTACACGCGGTCGTTGACGAGCAGGGCCGGGCCCTGGTCGCACATGCCGAGGCAGCTGGCCCACTCGAGGCTGAAGCGCCCGTCGGGCGTCGTCTCACCGAAGCGGATGCCCAGCTCGTTCTCGAGCTGGCGCGCCAGGCGCGCCTTGCCGGCGAGGTCGCACGAAATCGTCTGGCAGAGCCGGATCTGGAAGCGGCCCTTCGCCTCGTGGTGCAGGAACGCGTAGAACGTCACGACGCCGTAGACCTCGGCCGGGTGGATGCCCAGTTCGTCGGCGATGACCTGCATCGCGAAGTCGGACACGTGGGTGTACTTGCGCTGCACGTCCTGCAGGATGGGCATCAGCGACGCGCGCGCGCGCCCGTACCGGGCCACGAGCGCCTGGATGTCCTCCTGCACCTTCTGCTGCTGGTTCACAAGCATGGTCCGTCTCCCTACTTCTTCAGCAACTCGGCCACCTTCGCCACGAGATCCTCCGGTCTGACCGGCTTCTCGAAGAAGGCGTCGACGGGCACCAGGTCATCGTCGCTCCCGAAGCTCATCCCGGTGACCTTGCCCACGCTGGTCAGCATCAGGATCGGCAGCGTGCAACCCTCCCGGCGCAGTTCCTGCGCCATCGCGATGCCGTCGTCCGGTTGCTCCATCATCACGTCGAGCACCATCAGGTCCGGCTTGAAGGCGTCGAGCGCCTTCCTGCCCTCGGCCCGGTTGGCCGCTGCCTGCACCTCGTGCCCCGCCTTCTTGAGGAACAGCGAGACCGCAAAGGTGATGTCCGGGTCGTCGTCTACTACGAGGATTCTGGCCATGGACGCGCTCCCTGTCGTTGTCGGCTTCGGTCGATCCACACACGCCCGCGCGCGGTGGCGCCGTCGTCCGTCGGTCAACTGGCCGGTACCCGCCCCGGGGCGCCGGGCGCGGATGGCATACCTGTGCAGGGAAGGACGGCAGGCGCGTCAGCGCGGAGAGAACGAAAGGCTCGTGCTGGGATTCCTAACCGGGGGCCCGGTGGCCTGAAGGTGCCGCGAAGAGGCTGGCCGCGACGCCGTCCTGACCGTTTCAGATTGTAACCGGGGCGCGCCAGCTGTGACAAGTGTCACAGCTGGCTTGCCGTGTGCGTCGTGCGCGCCGCCTTCGCCGCGCATCCTCCGTGGGTCATGTCAGCTAAGTGATAGTCAGGACACGACTTGACTATGATCGAGCTCGACCGTCATGACGGTGCCCTTCCCCTCATCGCTCGTCACCGTGATGCGTCCGCCGTACCGTTCTACTAGGAGTTTGACAATCGACAGCCCCAGCCCCGTCCCGGACTCCTCCACGGCCTTGGCGTTCGACGCGCGATAGAACTCCTTGAACAGGTTCGGCAGGGCGTCGGCCGGGATGCCGATGCCCGTGTCCTCCACCTCCAGCCGCACCAGGTGGCCGGCCCGCGCCAGCCGGACGGTGACGCCGCCCTCACGGGTGTACTTGACGGCGTTGCTCACGAGGTTGACGAGGATCCGTTCCACGTCCGCGGGATCGCACCACACGTGCGTGTCCTCGGCCGTGCGGTCCAGCGCGAGCCCGATCCCCTTCCCGGCGGCCACGACGCGAAACCGTTCGACCACCTCGAGCAGCATCGCCCCGAGGTCCACCGCGCGGCGCTGCACGGCCACCATGTCGGCCTTGCCCGCCGCCAGGTCCAGCAGGTCGTCGATGAGCGCGTGCAGCGACGCCAGCCGGCGCTGGGCCCGGGCCACCACCTCGGCCTGGTCGGGCGAGAGCGGCCCGACGTACCCGCCGGCGAGGGTCATCAGCAGGCTTTCCGTCACCCGCACCGGCGATCGCAGTTCGTGCGTCGTCATGCGCAGGAAACGGGACTTGTCGCGGTCGAGGTCGGCCAGGATCTTGTAGGCCTTGGCGTTGTCGATGGCCACCGCGCCATGCGCCGCCACGGCCTGGAGGTAGGCGATGTCCTCCGGCGTGAAGCTGTGGCCGGGAGCGCCGTAGGCCCGCAGCACGCCCATCGGACCGCTCCGGCCGGCAATGGCCACGCTCAGCATCGAGGCGATGCCCTCGTCGCGGACCAGTTCCTGGTGCCAGATCCGTTCGTCTGCGAATACGTCGGGAACGGCCACGACCCCCTCGCGCAGCGTGTCCTGATCCAGGACCGATCGCGCCAGCTCGGCCGGCACCTCGTCGCGGTAGGCGTCGCTGAGGCCCCAGCTGGCGGCAAACTCCACCTGCGATCGCGAGGTGTCGATGAGGCGGATGGCGGCGGCACGGCAGCCCAGCACCCGCGCCGCCGCTTCGACGATGCGATCGAGCACGGCCGCAATCTCGAGGCTGGACGACACGTCGCGCACGCCGTCGTAGAGGCCGCCGAGTTCGGTTTCGCGCCGGCGCAGGCGGCCCGCGATGGTCATGCAGCAGTACGCCATCACGTAACAGGCCATCGTGAAGAACGCGACGACGGCCGTGACGAACAGCGGATCGCGGTACCGGGCCGGCTGGATGACGGCCACGTGGGGCAGCACCTCGATGTACTCGAGCACCGCGACGCCGGCTACCAGCAGGGGCGCGGCCGTCACGTACAGGAAACCGTGGTGGTGCGGCAGCAGCAGCGACGCGACCGTGATGTGGAACAGGAAGAAGAAGATGGCCGGGCTCTCTGCGCCCCCCGACAGCGCGATGAGGGCGGTCATCGCCATCCAGTCGGCGCCGATCTGCACGCGGGTGAAGAGTTCGAAGGGCCGCGCGTCACCGGGATCCGAGCGCGACAGCCAGTGCTGCACCCACAGGAAGACCGCGTTGTAGAGCAGGATGGCGGTCCCGGTGGCAACCAGCAGCCTGGCCGGCAGGGCGACGCGGAACAGGCCGGTGGCCAGCGCGGTAGCCGCCAGCACGGCGCCGCCGGCGAGCCAGCGCAGGGAGATCAGCCAGCTCAGGCTGTTGACCAGTTCCTGCTCGACCAGCGACGGGCGGCGGTGATGGACCACGGCCGGCCCGGGAGACGATTCGGGCAACATGGCGAGGGGCTCCCGGCTCGGTTCAGTGCGTGAAGGTCCAGGCCCCGGCCAGGGTGCGGACGATCGACACCAGGTCCTCGGGCTTCACCGGCTTGTCGACGAACCGGTCCACGGGCAGCCACTGCTTGTCACGGTCGCGATCCGAGAAGCGGACAAACGACCCGATGGCTTCGTTCTCGGTGTTGACCGACGTCAGCATCAGCAGGGGGATGTCGCGGGTGCGCGGATCCTCACGCAGCCGACGCGCCAGGGCGAAGCCCTCGGTGGGCGTGTCCATCATGACGTCGAGGACGGCCACGTCGACGTGATTCGCCGCGGCGGTGTCGAAGCCCTCCCGGCCGTTCTCGGCCGTCAGCACGTTGAAGCCGGCCCGTTCCAGCGTCATCCGGTTGATGTCGATCAGGTCGAAGTCATCGTCCACCAGGAGCACGGTCTTCTTGTCGTTCATAGTCACTCTCCGTCGTTTCAAGACCTGACCCCGAAATACTCGTCCATGGCGGCCACGACCTCGTCCAGCCACCGCCGGCGCTGCTCCGGGGTGCTGACGATCACCGGCGAGAAGTCCCACTTCCGGGTCCGCGGCACGCCGCACAGGCCGAACACCACCTTGAGCCAGTGGGTCTCGAGCGGATCCCCGAACAGCGCCACCTCCTTTTCGTGAGGAGTGTTCGCCGTGGTGAACACGAGTCCCACCTGCGCCTTCAGCAGCCCCACCGGCCGGGCACCGCCCTGGCCATCCGGCACGAAGTTGTACGCCCGGCCCGCCCGCAGCACCCGGTCCACCCAGCCGCGCAGGATCGCCGGCGGCGCGCTCCAGTAGTTCGGGTGAATGACGATGAGGCCGTCGGCCTCGCCGATCTCCCGGCAATGCGCCTCGATGGCCGGGGGCAGCACGGCGTCGCGGGCCAGTTCCGCCGCGGTGAAGACGGGATCGAACCCCTCGCGGTACAGATCGTGGAACGCCACCTCGTGGCCGCGCGCCTGCAACGCCGCGATCGCCGTATCGGCAATCGCGTGGTTGAAGCTGCCGTGCGCCGGGTGGCCGAGAATAATCGACACTCGCATAGAGTCGTGACCGTTGGATGCCGGGGCCGGAGTCGAACCAACTGCGCGGAGGTGCGTGGGCGCGCACTGGAGGGCGGGATCGGGCGCGCGGGACCATCATACTAGGGGCTGGAGGCTAGAGGCTAGAGGCTAGAGGCATGGGGCTCGAGGCGTAGGGTTCGTCAGAAGCAAGAAGCAAGAATCCAAAAGGGAGAGCCTGTCCGGAATTTTGTGTGTGGGGCATACCATGAGGAGTAGGTATGC
>CAYNDV010000040.1:0-21410 GCA_964396055.1 uncultured Vicinamibacterales bacterium
CCCGCCGGCAGGCGCACAGGACGCGCCCGTGTCTGGCGCACCGGCGCCCCGCACCGACGCCGCGGCCAGCGCTGCGGCCCTGCCGTCCCCGCCCCCCGCGGCGCCCTCGAGCAACGTGAAGGGCGGCTTTTCGCTCGCCCGTCAACTCGGCCTGGGAGCCAGCCGCATCGTGATCGATGCGGGCCACGGCGGGCACGATCCCGGCGCCATGATCGGCAAGACCACGGAGGCCGCCATCGCGCTCGACGTCGCCCTCCGGCTCGAAGCCCTGCTGGTAAAGCAGCCCGGGGTCGAAGTCGTCCTCACGCGCCGGACCGACGTGTTTGTCCCGCTGCAGGAGCGCACGGAGATCGCCAACCGCGAAGGCGCCGACCTGTTCGTGTCGATTCACGTCAACGCGAGCCGCAACGCGGCCGCGAGGGGCGTGGAGACCTACCTGCTCGACTTCGCGGCCACGCCGGACGCCGCCGCCGTGGCCGCCCGCGAGAACGCGTCGTCGATGCTGACGATGAGCGACCTGAACGACCTGGTGAAGCGCATCACCCTGACCTCGAAGGCCGATGAGTCGCGCGACCTGGCCGTCACCCTGCAGGGCGCGATGGTGCGAAACCTGCGCAGGCACAACAGCGCCCTGCGCGACCTCGGCGTCAAGCGCGCCCCGTTTGTCGTCCTCATCGGCGCGGCGATGCCCAGCGTCCTGGTCGAAGTGGCCTTTCTGACGCACAAGCAGGAGGGTCGGCTGCTGGCCACCTCCGGGTATCGCCAGCGTGTGGCCGAGTCGTTGTCGGATGGGGTCCGCCGGTACTTGCAGGCCCTCAAGCCCGTGTCCCCCGTGGTGCTCAAGCCGGACACTCAGCGGCCGGCCACCTCCACCGGCGGGTCGCCGGGGCGTTTGCCGCTACAATAGGAAGGTCGGCCGGCGCCGCCCCGGCGCCGGCCCCACATGATCGTGCTGCAACCCCAGCCCGTTACACCCGTGATCATCAAGGTGGTGCCCGCCCCGACGCCCGAGGTGTCGGTGGTGAACGTCATGATCGACGCGCTGGGCCTCACCGGACTCATCGCCATCGCCTCGCTGCTGGTGGGCCTGATCTTCGGCCTGCTGCTCATCGGCTACACCCGCTGGCGCGACAACCGCGGGGACGGGGCCGACGCGGCCGCCAAGCTGGATCTCAGTTCGTCGGGACACCGGCCGCCGGACGACGAGCCTCTCTAGCCTCTAGCCTCTAGCCTCTAGCCTCTAGCCTCTAGCCTCTAGCCTCTAGCCTCTGGAGCCCCCGGCCCACTCCCCGGCCGCGAGCGCGAGTTCCGCGAGCGTGCGCGTGGCGACGCCCGTTGCCCCCTTCGGCTGGTACGGCGAAGACTCGTCGGCCCACGCCGTCCCGGCGATGTCGAGGTGGGCCCAGGGCAGGCCACCGGCGAATTCCTTCAAGAACACCGCCGCCGTGATCGCGCCGGCCGCCCGCCCCCCGATGTTGGCCAGGTCCGCAATTTCGCTGCGCAGCAGGTCCTTGTAGTCCTCGAACAGCGGCAGGATCCACGCCCGGTCGCCGGCACGTTCAGCCGCTGCGTGCACGGCCGACGCCCAGGCGGAGGGCGCCGCGAACAGGCCGCTGGTGGTTCGCCCCAGCGCCACGGCACAGGCGCCGGTGAGGGTGGCCACATCCACGAGATGCGTGGCGCCGAGGTAGCCCGCGTACCACAGGGCATCGCCCAGCACGAGCCGCCCCTCGGCGTCGGTGTCGAGCACCTCCACCGTGCGTCCGCTGGCGCCCCTCAGCACGTCGCCCGGCCGCAGGGCGCGACCGTCCGGCATGTTCTCGGCCAGGGCCATCAGGCCAATCACGGGGATCTCCGGCTTGAGCGCCGCGATCGCCTTCATCGCGCCCAGTACGGCCGCAGCCCCGGACATGTCCGTCTTCATCCGGTACATCCCGTCGGCCTGCTTGATGGAGATCCCGCCAGTGTCGAACGTCACGCCCTTCCCCACCAGGCCCAGCACCGGTCCGGGCCCCGGCCGGACCGGCTCGTAGCGCAACACGACGAGACGCGGCGGCTCGGCCGACCCGCGCGCGACGCCGAGCAGCAGGCCCATGTTGAAGCCGGCCATGCGGTCGTCATCGAGCACGTCGATCTTGAGTCCGGCGGCGGCGGCCACCTGTTCGGCGATCTCGGCAAACGCGCGGGGCGTGAGGTTGTTCGCCGGTTCGTTGGCCAGCGAACGGGCCAGGTTCGTGCACGCGCCCAGGATGTAGCCCTTCGAGGCGGCGCGTTCCAGATCGTCGAGGGCCAGGGTGCCGGTGGATTCCGGAGCCACGAGGCGTGGCGCCAGATCGGGCGGCCGTGCCGCCGCGTCGTTCTTGTAGACGCCGTTGTAGAACGCCGCCAGGGTGATGCCCTCGGCCACGGCCTGGGCCTCGGCGGCCGACGGCACCACGCCGCGCAGCAGGAAGGCCGCGCGCGCCCACCGCCGGTCGCGCGCCACGAGCGCCGCGGCCGACGCCCACTTGCGCGCGCGGGTGTCCGCGTCCGCCGCCGCTCCCAGGCCGACGAAGAGTACGCGGGCGGGCGTCCAGCCGGCCTCAGTCGTGCCTGTCGCCAGCCAGGTGAACGCCTTGCCCGTGAATTCCCCCGACCGGCTCGCCGCCTCGAGGGCCGCCAGGGCCGATGCGGGAAGGCCAGCCCCGACGGGAGGCTGGCCTTCCGAGACCGGCACGATCAGGACGTCGACATCCAGCGACGAAGGCGGGACCGTCGTCACCGCGACGGGAGGCGCATGCTCGTTGAACCGCATGCCACCATTATTCACCAGGTCACACGAACTCCGTCACCGGCGCCGGGGGACCCGGCGGCACCGGCGCCCCGCGCCGGCCGAACCGGCTGAGCAGGACCGCACCCAGGCCGACCGTCCAGGCCACGTACTCGATCAGGAACCCCGCCGTCAGCACGACGGAGATCACGACCCGGAGGGGATCGCCCGCGAGGCCGACGAACCGGGCCACGAGCGTGAGGCCCCAGATCACCGCCAGCCCCGCCGCGAGCGAGACCAGCACCGGCGGGGCGGTGCGGCCGCTGCGCCGCGCCAGGGCGTCGCCGATCGCGCTGGCGGCGCCCGCGAAGCCGAGGAAGAGCGCGAAGACCAGCGCCAGGAGGCCGAAGGGCACCAGCAGCAGCAGCGGAATGCCGATGATCGACACCACCAGGACTACGACCGTGATCACCAGCAGCGGCACGAAGAAGATCTGCGCAAACAGTCCGGCGAGCGCGGCCCGCCAGGGCTCGTGGGTCACGACGCCCGACACCCGCCGGACCGGTGCGCCGCCGGCCAGGGCGATGAGGGCCACGAACAGCCCGATGATGGCCATGCGCATGAGCGACGCCAGCAGGTCCGTCGACGCGCCGAAGGGACTGCCCCACCAGTGCCAGTTCTGCCACGGCCGGATGCGGAACCATGGGCCCGTGGAGGGAAAGCCGATCCGTACTTCGTTGAGATCGCCGTCCACGCGCGCCCCGGCCGCCCGCTCCACCGCGCCGCCCACGGCCACCACGTTGCCACGGATGTCGGCCTTCGGCCCCAGCGTGACGCCGCCGAGCACGGCCACCACGTCGCCATCCACGCGGCCGTCGACACGGGCATCGCCGAACACCGCCACGACGGCGTCGCCCGCGGTTTCATCCTCCTTCACCCACACGTCACCCCCGACGCGGACGCGTGCCCCCCCGCGACGCGACCGTGACCGCTCGACCCAGCCGTCGTCGGCCGCCGGCGCGTCGGGCGGCTCCGGGGGCGTGACGGCGGGTGGCGCGGGCACCGCAGGCTCCGCCGGTCCCGCTGGCGACGCGGGCGGCGGCACGGCGCGCGCCGGCGCCTTCGCGACGAGCGCGCGGCGGGTGTCGGCGTCGAGGAACGTCAACTGCACCACGACGTCGGCCCCGTCGGTGACGCGCGCACGCAACTCGCGGCCCGTCACCGCCGTGCCGTCGATCAGCACCAGCCCGTCGTCGGTGAGTTCGATGTTGTTGTAGGCCGGCGACGCCGCGCGGGGCACCAGCACGAGTCCGCGGCGGAGCGTGACGATCTGGAAGCGGTCCTCGACGGCCGCCTTCAGCTTGCGGAGCTCTGCCGCCCCGGGTTCCTGCGCCGCCGCGGCCGCGCCACCCGTCATCACCACGAACCCGGCCGCCACACACGCGCCCAGGATCAGTCGTCTCACGATCCGCACCATGTCACACCTCCAGGACCACGAGCACGCGCCGCAAGGCCGCCAGTGCGCCCGCCGAGATCCCGAAACCCACGACGAGGATGGCCGCCGGACCCGGCTCCGCAAGGGCGCGGCCCAGCGCGGAGGCCGCCAGCACGAGCGGGCTGGCCACGGCCGCCACCATGCTCACCCAGATCGTCACGACCCCGAGGGCGGCCCCGACGGCCGCCGCCACGGTCTGGAACGACGCCAGGCCCATCGACGCGAGCGTCCCGGCCGACTGCCAGCCGAGCGCCAGTCCAACCGTGAAGACCGCCACGCCGACGGGCACCCGCACCCACCACGACGCCCAGGGGTCCGTCGCCTCCGGCGCCAGCGCCCGCAGACGCCTGGCCAGGTCGGCCGGCACGGCCTGGCGCGGCCAGCCGGCGGCGACGGTCCGGAAGGCGGCGTCGGCCTCGTCGAGGCGCCCCGCATCCTCCGCGTCCAGCCAGGCAGTCACGATGCGTCGCGGGTCGGCAGTCATGGCGTCACCTTCTCCTACGTATCCGGGGGGCCACCGGGTTTCACGGCTGTCGGGGCCCCCCGCCTGTCGGCTGCCAGCCGGACGCCCTCAGCAGGCCGGCCATGGCCTGCCGCGCGCGGTGCAGGTGGCTCTTCACGGTCCCGACGGGCATCCCGAGGGCCGTCGCGATGTCGTCGTACGACTGGTCCTCCTGGTAACGCAGCACGACCAGCCGCCGGTATTCGGGCCGAAGCTGGGACAGGGCCCAGTCCAGCGCCTCGCGCAGGTCGGCCAGTTCCGCCTGCTCGAACGGCGAGCGCTCGCGTTCGTCGATCACGACGGGCGCGCTCCCCGGCCCGTCGGACTGATCGTCGAGCGACACGGACGCGGGCCGGAATCGGCGGAGGTGGTCGATGGCGGTGTTGTGGGCGATCCGGAAGACCCATGGGGACAGCCGCAGCCCGGGATCGAAGCCGGCAAGGCCGTTGAAGACCTTGACCAACGTGTCCTGGGTCAGTTCGTCGGCGATGCCGGGGTCGCGGACCAGGCGGACGATCAGGTTGAAGACGGGTCCCGCGTACCGGTCCGCTATGACGCGGCACGCGTCCTGGGAGCCCTGCAGGGCCCGCTCAACCAGGTCGGCATCGGATTCAGGCACCCGGGCGACTCCCGGCGCGGGGCAGGATCGAGGACGGGGTGCTCAGAACGTGCCGACCGACGCGGGCACCGTGAGCGTCGCGGCGGTGGCCGCACGCACCGCCTCGACGGAACTGCCGGCGGCCACCTCGCGCAGGACCAGTCCGGCCGGAGTCACGTCGATGACCGCCAGTTCGGTGACAATCAGGTCCACCACTCCGAGGCCCGTGAACGGCAGCGTGCAGCGCGGCAGGATCTTGGCCTCGCCGTCCTTCGTCGTGTGTTCCATGGCGATGATCACGCGGCGGGCGCCAGCCACGAGGTCCATGGCGCCGCCCATGCCCTTCACCATCCTGCCGGGGACCATCCAGTTGGCGAGGTTGCCCGCCTCGTCGACCTGCAGCGCACCCAGCACGGTCACGTCGATGTGACCGCCGCGCACCATCGCGAACGATTCCGCGCTGTTGAAGTACGCGCATCCGGGCAACTCCGAGATCGTCTCCTTGCCGGCGTTGATGAGATCCGGATCGACGTCCGCCTCCGCCGGATACGGCCCGACCCCCAGCATGCCGTTCTCGGAGTGCAGGGTGATGTGCACGCCGTCCGGCAGGGCGTTGGCCACCAGGGTCGGCAGCCCGATACCCAGGTTGACGTAATCGCCGTCGTGCAGTTCCCGCGCCACCCGCCTGACGATCCGTTCGCGCTTGTCCACGCCCTCACCCCTTCCGGACGGTCCGGCGCTCGATCCGCTTCTCGTAGGACGGCCCCTGGAACACGTGGCGCACGAAGATGCCCGGGGTGTGCACGTGGTCCGGATCGAGGCGGCCCGCCGGGACCAGCTGCTCCACCTCGGCAATGGTGACCCGGGCCGCGGTGGCCATCATCGGGTTGAAGTTGCGGGCGGTGCGGCGGTAGACGAGGTTGCCGGCCTCGTCGCCGACGTGGGCCTTCACGAACGCGAAGTCCGCCTTGAGCGGGGATTCGAGGACGTGCGGCACCCCGTCGATGACGCGCGTCTCCTTGCCCTCCGCCACCACCGTGCCGTACCCGGTCGGCGTAAAGAACCCGCCGATGCCGGCGCCGCCGGCCCGGATCCGTTCGGCGAACGTGCCCTGCGGCACGAGGTCCACCTGCAGTTCGCCGCTCAGGTACTGGCGCTCGAACTCCTGGTTCTCGCCGACGTAGGTGGCAATGATCCGCCGCACCTGCCGTGTCTCCAGGAGGATGCCCAGGCCGAAGCCGTCGACGCCGGCGTTGTTGCTGATGATGGTCAGGTCACGCACCCCGCGGTCGCGCAGGGCGACAATCAGGTTCTCGGGGATGCCGCACAACCCGAAGCCGCCGACCATGATGGTGGCGCCGTCCGGCACGAGCGCGGCCGCCTCGGCTGCGCCGCTGATCAGCTTGGTCATCGCAGGTCCTCGTCTCCCGCCGGTCCCACCTCTAGCCTCTAGCCTCTAGCCTCTAGCCTCTAGCCTCTAGCCTCTAGCCTCTAGTTGTCACTCGCCTTCCGCGCCGGCAGCTTCGTCCGCCAGTAGGCCGCCGACTCGAACAGCCCCTCGATGGTGTCGCCGGACTCGAGCCGGGCGCGCATGAAGGTCAGCATCTCCATGAAGGTGTCGAGGGCGCGGCCCGCCATGTCCTGGTTGGTGGCCAGCACGTCCTTCCAGGTATGCCCGGGAGTCGCGGCCAGGCGCGTCGTGTCCGCCAGGCCGCGGCCAGCGAACCCGAGGCCGTGCTCGCCGATCTGCTCGCCGAGCACCTGCATCAGCGTGCTCACCACCAGCTGCGGCAGCTGCGTGAGGTACGACATCAGGTGATCGTGTTCGACCGGGGTCATCACGCGCGGTTCGGCGCCCAGAGCCTCGACGAATCGGCCGAGCCTCGCGGCGTCCTCCGATTCCGGCACGGCCGGCGTGAGGATCCAGGGCCGGCCGACGAACAGGTCGGGCCGGGCCGACTCGATGCCCCGCCGCGGGGCGCCCGCGAGGGGATGGCCTCCGACGAACCGCAGGCGCGCCGGCAGGGCCGCCGCCGCCTCCACGATCGCCCGCTTGCTGCCCCCGACGTCGGTCACCAGGGCCTGGCCCGGGACGCTCGCCGGCAACTCCTCGAGCAGGCGGATGTTCTCGGCGACGGGCGCCGCCAGCAGCACGAGGTCGGCTTCGGCGGCGGCGACGGGATCGTCGGCCCCGACGTCGATCGCCCCCATCCGCACGGCCGTCTCGAGCACGTCGTTGCCGTCGATGCCGATCACGAGCGCGGAGGGCCACACCTGGCGCGCGGCCATCGCCACCGACCCGCCGATGAAGCCGAGGCCCACCACGGCGATCCTCTCGAACAGGACCTCCGCCCGGGGCAGTTCGCCCGGCCGGACGATGGGCAGGAACTGGCGCTCGCTCATGCGACACCCCAGCCGCGGCGCACCACCGGCTCGACGCAGATCGAGCGGCCGATAGCCGGGGCGATGATGCGCAACTCGGCCATCAGGCGATCGAACTGCGCGGGAAACATCGACTGTGCGCCGTCGCTGAGCGCGTGGTCGGGATCGTGATGGACCTCGATGATGAGGCCGTCCGCGCCCGCCGCCACCGCGGCGCGCGCCATCGGGGCCACCTTGTCGCGCCGGCCCGTGCCGTGACTGGGGTCCACGAAGATCGGCAGGTGGCTCAGCTTCTTGACGATGGGAATCGCCGAGATGTCGAGCGTGTTGCGCGTGTAGGTCTCGAAGGTGCGGATCCCGCGCTCGCACAGGATGACGTGCATGTTGCCGCCGCCCAGCACGTACTCGGCCGAGAGCAGCCATTCCTCGATGGTGGCCGAAATGCCCCGCTTCAGCAGCACCGGCTTGCGCGTCCGGCCCAGTTCGCGCAGCAGCGCGAAGTTCTGCATGTTGCGCGCGCCCACCTGCAGGATGTCCGCGTAGCGCTCCACGAGATCGATCTGCGTCGTGTCCATCACCTCGGACACGAGCTTGAGGTTGTGGGCGGCGGCCGCGTCGCGCAGCATCCGCAGGCCCTCCTCCCCCAGCCCCTGGAAGCTGTACGGCGAACTGCGCGGCTTGAACGCCCCGCCGCGCAGCACCTTGGCCCCGGCCCGCTTCACCGCCGCGGCGCTCGCGTGGACCTGCGCCTCGGACTCGGCCGAGCACGGCCCCGCCATGACGATCACCTCGTCACCGCCGACGCGCACGTCGTCGATCGCGATGACCGTGCCGCCGGGACGAAAGGCGCGGCTGGCCAGCTTGTACGGCTCGGAGATGCGCACCACCTCCTGCACGCCCTCCAGCACTTCGACGAGGCGCGGATCGCCACCCGCCTGGCCGGTGCCCACCACGCCGAGCACCGTGCGGTTGGCGCCCGTCGACCGGTGCACGCCGTATCCCTGCTGTTCCAGATGGGACACCACGGCTGCGATCTGCCCGTCCGTCGCGTGTTCCTGCATGACTACGACCACGGTTCGTCCTTCTGCGGCAGTCTGCGGTGTGCTGGTCCGGTCGCCCGGCGTACAGCCTACCTCCGGCCGGGCCCTGCCGCAACTGCCGGCGGCGCGGCAGCGCCCTTCAACCACCCGACATACCCGGCCACCCGGCGCGCCAGGTCCGGCTCGTGCGCGTGGTCGGCGATCAACTGCACCAGGGCGCTGCCGACGACGGCCGCATCGGCCGTCCGACAGACGTCGCGGACGTGCTCGGGCGTCGAAATCCCGAAGCCGACCGCCACTGGCCGATCGGTGGCGGCCCGCACGCGGCCCACGAGGTCTGCCACGCCGTCGGCGAGCGTCGCGCGCGCCCCCGTCACGCCCAGCCGCGAAATCGCGTAGAGGAAGCCCGACCCACGCTCGCCAGCCAGGCGGATACGTTCCGGCGTCGTGGTCGGGCTCACCAGGAAGACCACGTCGAGCCCGACGGGGCGCAGGGCGGCGCCCAACTCGCCCGACTCCTCCACCGGAACGTCGAGCGTGAGCACGCCGTCCACGCCGGCAGCTGCGGCCCGCGCGGCGAACGCCGCCAGGCCCATCCGGTACACGGGGTTCGCGTAGGTGAACAGGACCAGCGGCGCCCGGATCGCGGGGCGCACCGAGGCGATCAGATCCAGGACCGACGCCAGCGTGGCGCCCGCCGCAAGAGCCCGTTCGCTGGCGCGTTGGATGACGGGACCGTCGGCCAGCGGATCCGAGAACGGCACGCCGACTTCGATCACGTCGGCGCCTCCCTCGTCCAGTGCCAGGAGGATGTCGCGCGACCGGCTCAGGTCCGGATCGCCCGCGGTGACGTAGGTGACGAGTCCCGGCGCGGTGCCCGCCGCCAGGCGCGCGAAGGTGGTGTCGAGTCTGGTCATGGCCTACTCCACCTCGAGGCCGACCAGGCCGGCCACGGACTGGACGTCCTTGTCGCCGCGACCCGAGAGATTGACGAGGATGGTCCGGCCGGCCCCCAGTTCCGCCGCAAGGCGCATGGCGTACGCCACGGCGTGCGCGGATTCCAGCGCCGGGAGAATCCCCTCGAACCCCGCCAGAGCGCGGAAGCCCTCCAGCGCATCCGCGTCGTTCACGTGCACGTACTCGGTCCGCCCGCGGGCCAGCAGGTCCGCGTGTTCGGGTCCGACCGCCGCGTAGTCGAGGCCGGCAGAGACGGAGTGGGTGCCGGTGATGTTGCCGTCGCCATCCTGCAGGACCACCGTGCGCGTGCCCTGGAACACGCCCGCGGCCCCACCGGCGAACCGCGCCGCGTGGCGGCCAGGCTCGATCGCGGTCCCGCCGGCTTCGACCCCGATCAGGCGGACGTCCGCGTCCCCGATGAACGCGTCGAAGATCCCGAGGGCGTTGCTGCCGCCCCCCACGCACGCCACCACGGCCGTGGGCAGGCCGTCATACGCCTGCTCGTATTGCGCACGCGCCTCGCGCCCGATCACCGACTGGAACTCCCGCACCATGAGCGGGTACGGATGCGGCCCGAGGACGGACCCCAGCAGGTAGTGGGTGGTGCCCACCGATCCCACCCAGTCGCGCATGGCCTCGTTGATCGCGTCCTTCAGGGTGCGGCTGCCGCTATCCACCCGGGTCACCGTCGCGCCCAGCAGGCGCATGCGGACGACGTTCAGGGCCTGGCGGACCATGTCCTCGGCGCCCATGTACACCTCGCACGCGAGGCCGAGCAGGGCGCAGGCGGTGGCGGTGGCCACGCCGTGCTGGCCCGCCCCCGTCTCGGCCACCACGCGCGTCTTGCCCATGCGGCGCGCCAGCAGGGCCTGCCCCAGCGCATTGTTGATCTTGTGCGCACCGGTATGGGTCAGGTCCTCGCGCTTGAGCACGATCCGCGCGCCGCCCGCCGCGGCGCTGAGCCGCCGCGCTTCGTAGAGCGGCGTCGGCCGGCCCACGTAGTGCTGGAGCAGGCGCACCAGCTCGGCCCGGAACGCCTCGTCGCGCCGGGCCGCCCGGTACGCGTCGTCGAGTTCGGCCAGCGGTGCCATGAGGGTTTCCGGGACGAACCGGCCCCCGTATTCACCGTAGTACCCGCGGGCGTCCGGATCGCGGCGCCCAAAGGCCACGTCGACGCCCACCGAGCCGTTGTCGTTCATCGTGCGACTCCCGATGACGCGCCCCGCACGGCGCGCACGAACGCCTCCATCAGTGCCGGGTCCTTGCGACCCGGCGATCGTTCGATCCCGGACGAGACATCCACGCCAGCCGGCCTGATGGCCCGCACGGCCTCCGCCACGTTGACGGGCGTCAGCCCGCCCGCGAGGACAATGGGCCGCAGGCGGGCCGCCGAGGCCGCCAGCGCCACATCCACGCGGCAGCCCGTGCCGCCGCGGCGCTCGCGATCGTGGGCATCGAGCAGGGGCGTGACGCGCACCGGCCAGGCGGCGAGCGAGCCCGGGTCGAAGCCCTCACCCACGGCCACGGCCTTGATCACCGGCCGCGACGGCGAGGTCCACGCCTCGGGCGGCTCATCGCCGTGCAGTTGGACGGCCGTCAGGCCGACCACCCGGGCGATGGCGTCGATCGTGTCGGGCCGTTCGTTCACGAACACGCCCACCAGGCCCACCAGCGGCGGCAGGGCGGCCGCGATCCGGGCCGCCTGTTCCACCGTGACGGCGCGCGGGCTCTTCGCCCAGAACACGAGGCCGACGGCATCGGCCCCGATGTCGGCCGCCGCCCGCGCCTCGCCGGCGTCAGTGAAGCCGCACATCTTGATGCGCGTCATCGTGGCCCCCCCGTCAGGGCGCGCAGGCGGGCTTCCTGACCGCCCGGCCGCATCAGCCACTCGCCGATGAGGAACGCCTGGTACCCGGCGGCGTGCAGGCGGTGCACGTCCTCCGCAGAGTCGAGACCGCTTTCGGCGACGGCCACGGCTCCGGCGGGCAGGATGGCGAGGAGATCGAGGAAGACCGTTCGATCGACGTCGAGCGTCTTCAGGTTCCGGCTGTTCACCCCGATCAGGCGGGCGCCGCTCCCGGCCGCCCGGCGCAGTTCCTCTGCCGTGTGTACCTCGACCAGGGCCGCGAGGCCCATCGCGGACGCGTGGGCCAGCAGTACCTCCAGCCGGTCCCCGGGCAGGGCGGCGACGATCAGCAGGACGGCATCCGCGCCCGCCGCCCGCGCCTCGGCGACCTGGTACGCGTCGACGATGAAGTCCTTGCGCAGGACGGGAATCGACACCGCCGCCCGCACCGCCTCCAGGTGCGCGAGGCTGCCGTCGAAGAACGTGGGCTCGGTGAGCACCGAGATGGCCGCCGCGCCGCCAGCCTGGTAGCACCGGGCGATGGCCGCGGGGTCGTAGTCGCGCACCAGCACGCCTTTGGCCGGCGACCGCCGCTTGCACTCCGCAATCACGTTGGGCCCGCCGCCGCGGGCCAGACGTGCGGCAAACACGTCGCCGCGCGGCGTGTGCCGGGCCGCCTCCCGCTCGACATCGCTCAGGGGCCGCACCGTCCGGCGATGGGCGGCCGCCGCCGCCGAGCCCGCAACGATGGCCGCGAGGAGATCGTCCATCGCCTCACCCCTCCACCGGCGCCTGGCTGCAGGCCGCCAGCCGCTCGAGCGTCGCCGCCGCCCGCCCGGCATCGATGGCCGCCGCGGCCTGGTCCAGGCCTTCGCGCAGCGTCGGGGCGCGCCCGGCCACCAGGAGCACGGCGCCGGCGTTCAGCAGCACCACGTCCCGTGCCGGGCCGGCCTCCCCGCCCAGCACGCCGCGCAGGATGGCCGCGTTGGCCGACGCGTCGCCCCCGGCGAGCGCAGCCGGCGGCACCTTGGCCAGGCCCACATCCGCGGGATGCAGATAGAACGTATTCACCTTGCCGCCGCGGCACTCGGACACCTTGGTGTACCCGGTCGTCGAGATCTCGTCGAGGCCATCGGCGCCGTGCACCACCCACGCCCGTTCCGATCCGAGCAGCCCGAGCGCCCGGGCGATGAGCTCGGTCAACTCCGGCCTGGGCACGCCGACCAGCTGCCGTGCGGGCCCGGCGGGATTGGTGAGGGGGCCCAGCAGGTTGAAGGCCGTCCGCACGCCCAGCTCACGGCGCACGCCCGCCACGCTGCGCATCGACGGATGGAACGTGGGGGCAAACAGGAAAGCCATGCCCGCGTCGGCCAGGCACCGGGCGACGACCGCCGGCGGCGCGGCCACGTGCACGCCGAGGGCCTCGAAGACGTCCGCGCTGCCGCACCGGCTCGAGACCGAGCGGTTGCCGTGTTTCGCCACCGTGAGCCCGCACGCGGCGACCACGATGGCCGCCGCCGACGAGATGTTGAACGTGCCGGCGTGGTCGCCGCCGGTGCCGCACAGATCGACGCACGGCGCGGGCACGGGCCCCACGGGCACGGCCCGGGCGCGCATCGCGCGGGCGAAGCCCACAATCTCCGGGGGCCGCTCGCCCTTCATGGCCAGCCCGACCAGCAGCCCCGCGACCTGCGCGGGCGGCGCCTGGCCCTCCACGATGACGTCCATCGCCGCGCGGGCCTCGTCGGCCGTGAGGTCCTCGCGGCGCAGTACCTTGTTCAGCAGGGTTCCGAAGTCCACGTCGCACCTCAGCGCAGGGCCAGGAAGTTGCGCAACAGCTGCCGGCCCTCCGGGGTGAGGACCGACTCGGGATGGAACTGCACGCCGTGGACCGGCCAGCGGCGGTGCCTCAGGCCCATCACCGTCCCATCGTCCACGGCGCGGGCCGCCACCTCCAGGTCGGCAGGCCAGCCCTCGTCGGCCACCACCAGCGAGTGGTAGCGGCCAGCGGTCATCGTCCGGCCGAGGCCGTGGAAGAGGCCCTGACCGTCGTGCTCGACCGTCGACGTCTTGCCGTGGATCGGCGCGGGCGCCCGCACGACGGCGCCGCCGAAGGCGAGGCCGATCGCCTGGTGCCCCAGGCAGACCCCGAGCATCGGCACGCGGCCCGCGAACGCGCGGATGACGTCCAGCGTGACGCCTGCCTCCTCCGGACGGCCGGGCCCCGGCGAGATGACGAGGTGATCGGGCCGCAGGCGCTCGACGTCCGCCACGGTGACGGCGTGGTTCCGGACGACCAGCGGCCGCGCACCGAGTTCCCCGAAGTACTGCACGAGGTTGTAGGTGAACGAGTCGACGTTGTCGATGACGAGGAGCATCGTGGCGTCTCCGGCGCCTACAGGCCGCGCTGGGCCAGTTCGAGGGCCCGCAGGAGCGCCGACGCCTTGTCGCGGGTCTCCTGGTACTCGGCGGTCGGGTTCGAGTCGGCCACGATGCCGGCGCCCGCCTGCACCAGCGCCCGGCGGCCGGCGATGACGATCGTGCGGATCGCGATGCAGAAATCGAGGTTGCCCGCGAAATCCAGGTAGCCGATCGCGCCGGCGTAGATGCCCCGCCGGTCGGGCTCGAGTTCCGCGATGATCTCCATCGCGCGCACCTTGGGTGCTCCCGACACGGTCCCGGCCGGGAAACACGAGACCAGGGCGTCGAGGCGATCCTGCCCGTCGGCCAGGCGGCCCTCGACGATCGACACGAGGTGCATCACGTGCGAGTACCGCTCGAGCGCCATGTACTGCGGCACGCGCACGGTGCCGAACTCGCTCACCCTCCCGACGTCGTTGCGGCCGAGATCCACCAGCATGACGTGCTCGGCGCGCTCCTTCTCACTGGCCTTGAGCTCCTCGGCCAGGCGCTGATCCTCTTCGGCCTCGCGGCCGCGCGGCCGCGTGCCCGCGATGGGGTGCGTCTCGATTCGCCGGCCCTCGACGCGCACCAGCATCTCGGGCGACGCGCCGACGATCGACAGGTCCCCCATGCGCAGGAAGAACATGTACGGCGACGGGTTCACGTGCCGCAACGCCCGGTACACCGTGAACGGATCCGCGTCGAGGTCGCCTTCGAACCGCTGGGACAGCACCACCTGGTAGATGTCGCCGGCCGCGATGTGTTCCTTGGCGGCCCGCACGTGGTGCTCGAAACGCTCCTGCGTCACGTTGGAGGTGACGGTGAAGGGCACCGGCTCGCGGCGCTCGGGCTGCGACAGGTTGCGTTCGAGTTCGCGCTCCAGGAACGCGATCTTCGCGCACGCGAACTGGTACAGCGACCGCAGGTCATCGTCCTGGGAGATCCGGGCGTTGGCGATGATGAGGATGCGGTGCTGCACGTGGTCGAACGCCAGCACGGTGTCGAAGAGCATGAACCCGGCCGTGTCCACACCGGCCGCGGCCGGGCTGGCTTCGCCCTGGAGCGGCACGGGCTCGAACCACGGCACGGCGTCGTAGCCGAGGTAGCCGACCGCCCCGCCGGTGAAGCGCGGCAGGCCGGGCACGTAGGGCGAGCGGAAACCCGCCATCAGGGACCGCAGCGTCTCCACGAACCCCTGCTCGCTGTCGTCGGACGTGCCGCCGCGATCGATGCGGACCCGGCCGTCCGCCGCGCTCAGGCACAGGAAGGGGTCCTTGCCCAGGAACGAGTAGCGGGCCACCTGCTCGCCGCCTTCCACGCTTTCCAGCAGGAACGCGTAGTCGGAGTGCTCGGCGATCTTGAGGAAGGCCGACACGGGCGTCAGGAGGTCGGCCATGATCTCCTTGCAGACGGGCACGAAGGTGCCGCGCTGCGCGAGTTCGACGAACTGTTCGTAGGTGGTGAGGTTCATAGGGTGCTCGTCCAGGTCGACAGCTTCCAGGCAGCCGCCTCTCGCATGGGCGCTTCGGGCGGCCGGGTTCCGGTCCAGAACGCCTGCTGCAGGCAGGCCTGCGCAATCAGCATCTCCAGTCCGCCGATCGTCCGGCAGCCGGCGGCGCGGGCCGCGCGCAGCAACGCCGTGTCGGGCGGGTTGTACACGAGGTCGTACACGAGCGCGCCGTCGAAACGGGCCTCGGGAAACGCCGAGGCCGTGACGTCGGGCTGCGTCCCGACTGGCGTGGCGTTGACCAGCACGTCCCAGGCCCCGGGCGGCACGGGCCGGCCCGCGCCCGCGACGCCCAGCGCCGCCGCCACGGCCTGCGCCCGCGACGCGTCGCGGCCGTAGAGCGTGACCCGGGCGCCCAGCGGTGCCAGCGCCGCCGCCACGGCCCGCGCCGATCCGCCGTTGCCCAGGACGGCCACGCGGCGGCCGGCGAAGACCTCCCCGGCCAGCGGCGCCAGGAACCCCTCGACGTCGGTGTTCAGGAACTCGACGCCCGTGGCTCCCCATCGCACCGTGTTCGCCGCGCCCGTCTGCGCCCCGCCGCCGCGAGCCGCGCCAGCCAGGCCCATCACGTCGGTCTTGAACGGCGCCGTCACGCTCGCCCCGCGGAGGTCGAAGGCGCGGGCGAAGCCCGCCAGGTCATCGAGGCCAGCGGCCGCCAGCGGCACGTACACCGCGTCGGCGCCCTGCGCCGCGAACGCGGCATTGTGCAGGGACGGCGACAGGGAGTGCGCGAGGGGCCGTCCCCACAGGCCGTAGATGGCGGTCTGCGCGCCCACGCGAGGGAACCCGTATTCGCGCGTCATCTGGTCGAACGTCAACTGCCCCGGCGCCACGCCGTCTCCCGCGTACGACCAGGCGTTGCCGAAGCGGGCCGCGCAGACGCGCGTCACCAGGCCGGGCTCGCCCATGGCGATGAGCACGCGCCCATCGGGAAGCGCGCGGCCGAGTTCCAGCAGCCGGGCGCAGTCGGACAGGCGCGTGGCGTGCACGGCGATCTTCACGATCTCGACGCCGCTGCCCGCCATCGCCCGCGCGCAACCGGCCAGGTCGGCGGGCATGCCGACGAAGTCGTGCAGCGACAGGACGACGCCGCGCCCGCGGCGGGCGCGGACCAGGTCCTCCAGGCCGGCACGCCACTCCAGATCGACGTACTCGGCGTCGCTGGCCACGGCCGCCGCCAGCAGCGTCCGGCGCTCGGATTCGGACCCGGCGAACGCGCCGCCCTCGAGGCGGGCGCGACACGTCAGGATGGCCGGCAGGCGGCGGCCGGCGAGCGCGCCGGCCACGTCGGGATCGGCCACCGTATCGAGGCGCAGCTCGACGAGGTCGGCCCCGCGCACGGCATCGCGCCGCAGGCGCAGTTCCGCCATCGTGGGGGCCGTCACCGTCACGCACAGCCGGGGTCGTCGGGTCACGTTCACGTCCGCGCAAAGAAAAAGCCTCTTCAGGCCCGAAGGCTGAAGAGGCTTGGTGGTTGCTGAAATCCGTCGGGTCGTGCGACGTCGCGCCTCGTCAGCCAGTCGTGCTCCACCGCCACCACCACGGACGGAACACGGGCGAGCCGGCGTGGAACGCTGGCGCGTGAGCCCGAGCGAGGCAGGAGCGGCGTGAACTGGTCATGCGAGAACTGTGGTCGAGCGTACCAGACGGATCGCGAGCGTGTCAACACGGCCGCTGTTGACCCCCGGCCCGCCAGTCGTTATAAGGAGAAGACCCCACACGCACAGTCGCTGTTCGCTGCGGGCGTTCTCAAGGTCCACATGACACTCCGCCGCGCCGCCGTTGTTCTCGCTCTCTGCTGCCTGTGGGTGGCCACCGGTCCAGCCGCCGAACAGCACCTGCCGATCGACCAGGTGAAGCCTGGCCAGGTCGGCCTCGGGCACACCGTGTTCCAGGGCGAGACCCTGGAGAGCTTCAAGGTCCACATCCTTGGGGTCCTGCGGTCGGTGATCGCCCCTGGGCGCGACCTGATCCTGGCCCGCCTCGAGGGCGGCCCGCTCGCGAAGACCGGCGTCATCGCCGGCATGAGCGGCAGCCCGGTGTACATCGACGGCCGCCTGGCAGGCGCCGTGGCCTACTCGCTCGGTTCGTTCACGACCGAGCCCATCGCGGGGATCACCCCGATCGGGGAGATGATCGAGACCGCGCGCCTGACCGCGCCGCTCCCGCCGGGGCCCCCGGTGGAGGTGCCCTCGTACATCACGGCCGACGCGCTGTGGCGGACCCTGGCGCGGACGCCTGGGCCCTCCGGCGTGTTCCCGGTGGCGGGAGGGCATCTGCGCCAGGCGGCACCGGGCCTGTCGATGCCCGACGCCTCGGCCACGCTGCGGCGCATCGCCACGCCGCTGTCGCTCTCCGGCCTCGACCCGGTGATGGCCGCACCGCTCACCGAGGTGCTGGCCCGGGCCGGGTTCGTGGCCACGCAGGCGCCCGGCGGCGCCCATGCCGATCCGGCGCGCGGGGCCGGGACGCTGAGGCCCGGAGACCCCATCGGCGTCACGCTGCTGAGCGGCGACTACAACGTGGGCGCCACCGGCACGGTCACCGCCGTGGACGGGACCCGCGTGTACGCCTTCGGCCACCCGCTCTACAACCTCGGCCCGGTGCGGCTGCCGATGACGCGGGCGTACGTCGAAACCATCCTGCCGAGCCTCCAGTCATCAACGAAGATCGCGTCCACCGGCGCGGTCATCGGCACCTTCTCGCAGGACCGCGCCACGGTGCTGGCGGGCACACTCGGCCCGGGCCCCGACACGATCCCGATCACGATCGCGCTGGAGAACCCGCAGGGCCAGCGGCGCCAGGTGCGGCTGTCGGCCATCGAGAATCCGTTCTTCACGCCGCTGCTCGCGTTTGTCTCGCTGGGCAGCGCGCTCAGCACCTTCGAACGCGACCTCGGCGTCAACACCTACGCGCTGCGGGCGCGTATCCAGGTGCGCGGCCACGACCCCATCGCGTTCGACGACGTCTTCACCGGCGACGGGGCGGCGACGGCCGCCGCCGCGTCCCTGTCGGTGCCCCTGGCGGCTCTCATCTCGAACGACCGCGAGCACGTCCGCATCGAGCAGATCGCCGTCGAGGTGCGGTCCGCCGAGCGCGCGCGGGTGTCGGCGATCGAGCGCGTCTGGGTCGACGCCGGCGAGATCAGGCCCGGGCGCCGCGTGCCCGTGAAGATCCTGCTGCGTCCCTACCGCGGCCCTGACGAGATCCGGACGGTCCCGATCGACATTCCCGCGTGGGCCGACAGCCCCCTGACGCTGGTGGTCGCCGACGGCGCGCGGTTCGCGCAGTTCGAACAGCGGGACGGCCAGGCCGCGCCGGCCCCCCAGTCGGTCGCGCAGCTGGTGGCCCAACTGCGGCAGGTCAGGCGCAACAACCGCGTCTACGTCCGCCTGTTCGCCCGCGACGCGGGCGCCACGGCGGGCGGCACCGTCATGCCCGGCCTGCCCAACTCGGTGCTGGCCGTCATCGAGGGCGACCGCGCGGCCAGCGGCGGCGCCGCCGTCTCCGGCGCGCCCGCCGGCGCCTGGGATCTGGCCGTCGATCACGCCGTCACCGGCATCCGGACGCTCACGGTCACCCCCGTGCCGTTCGTGCGCCTGCCTTGAGGGAGTCCATGGTTACCAAACGAGTGTGTGCGCGGTCCGTGTTCGGGGCGGGCCTCGTCTGCCTGGCGGCCGTCGTCCTGTCGGCCTCGACGCCGCGGTTCTGGTCGGCGTCCACCCAGGCCGACGTCCTGAAGGGCGAAGTGGATCGCCTGTCGATCGACGAGTGGGGCCGCCTGGTGCTCGGACCGGCGCTCGCCTCCGTGCACGATCCGGCCGGCCCCTTCGTGTGGTGCCTCGCGGCTGCGGCCGACGGCACGGTGTACGCCGGCACGGGCAATGACGGTCACGTAATCCGGGTCGACCGCCAGGGCAAAGCCTCGATCTGGTTCGACGCGCCCGAGGCGGAGGTTCATGCCATCGCCGTGGCGCCCTCGGGCGCCGTGTACGCCGCCACGTCGCCCGACGGCCGCGTGTACAAGCTCGACGCCTCTGGCGTGTCCTCCGTCGTCTTCGACCCCGAGGACAAGTACATCTGGAGCCTGGTCCTCGATGCCCAGGGGCAGCTGTTTGTCGGCACCGGCGAGAAGGGCCAGGTCTACGTGGTGCCTGCCGCGGGCGCCGCACGGCCGTTCTACAACACCTCGTCCGTGCATGTCACGAGCCTCGCGTTCGACGGACAGGGCCGCCTGCTGGCCGGCACCGAATCGCCCGGCCGCGTGCTGCGCATCGACGCCCGGGGTAAAGCCTTCGTGCTCGTGGACTCCCCCTTCCGGGAGATCCGATCGCTGCGCGTGGACCCGCGCGGCCGCGTCTTCGCCGCGGCGGTGAACGGCAAGCCCGCGTCCGAGGCCCCGGCGCCGTCCGCCGCCGCCCTCGAGCCGCCGCGGCCGACAGGCGTGCCGTCGGTCTCGGCGGAGATCACGGCGGTGACGGTGATGGACATGCCGACGTTTTCCGCCGCGCCGTCCCAGCCCTCGGGGCGCCGGGAGACGGCCGCGACGCCGAAGGGCGCCGTGTACCGGATCGATCCCGACGGCGGCGCGGAGACGGTGTGGGAATCGCGCGACGACATCCCGTACGACCTGCTGCTCGAGGGGCCGGACACCATGCTCGTGGCCACGGGCAACGGAGGGAAGATCTACCGCGTCTCGGATCACCCGTCGCGATCGACGCTGGTGGCGCGGGTCTCGTCCCAGCAGGCCACGGCCCTGCTCCGCGTCGGCACCCAGTCGTACGTCGGCGCCTCGAACCCGGCGCGCCTGCTCACGATGAGCGCCGCGCCGGCGGCTGAAGGCAGTTTCGTCTCCGACGTGCGCGACGCGGGCCACGTGGCCACCTGGGGCACCATCGCGTGGCGCGCCGTGGAGGGCCGCGACGGCCGCATCCAGGTCTACACCCGCTCGGGCAACACCGCGACGCCCGACGAGGCGTGGAGCGACTGGGCGGGCCCCTATGATCGGGCCATGGGCGCCGCCATCACCAGCCCGCCGGCGCGATACCTGCAGTGGAAGGTGGTGCTGAGCGCCGCGGTGCCCGCCAACGGCCCGGCCCTGGCGTCGCTCACCGTGGCCTACCTGCAGCGCAACGTGCGACCCCGCGTGCTCGACATCACCGTGCACCCGCCGGGCGTGGTCTTCCAGCGGCCTTTCCCGACGGGCGAACCCGAGATTGCCGGCCTCGACAGCGCGTTGCCCGAGTACCGCTTCCCGGTGTTCTCGATGCCCCTGGGCACGGTGTCCGCGAGCCGCGCGGCTGGACCGGCCATGGGCCGCCGGCTGTACCAGAAGGGTCTGCAGGCCTTCGCCTGGCGCGCTGAGGACGACAACGAGGACCGGCTGGTCTACGACGTGCACTTCCGCCGGGTGGACGCCACGGAGTGGAAGCCGCTTCGCCTGGGCACGCTCGACGAGTTGATCACCTGGGATACGTCGACGGTGCCGGACGGTCGCTACGTCCTGCGGGTCACGGCGTCGGATCGGCTCAGCAACCAGCCTGCCGCTGTCCTCGCGGGCGACGCGCAGAGTCCCGCGTTCGACGTCGACAATACCGCGCCGTCGATTGCGGAGGTGGCCATCAGCACCAGCGGCCGCCGGTCGGTCGTCGCCTTCGAGGCAGTCGATGCCCACTCGGTCGTGGAACGCGTCGAGTACGCCGTCGACGCGGGCCCGTGGCAGACGGTGTTCCCGTCCGACGGCGCCGCGGACGCCACGCGGGAGCAGTACCGGATCGAGGTCGACGGCCCCGCCGCCGGCCGGGTGGTCATCCGCGTGACCGACGCGATGAACAACACCGGCACGGCGCTCGTGACGGGAACGCCGGCCAGCCGATAGGCTGGCCGGTTTACGGTTCACGGTTTACGGTTCACGGTTCACGGTTCACGGTT
>CAYNDV010000040.1:21510-31413 GCA_964396055.1 uncultured Vicinamibacterales bacterium
CACGGTGCACGGTGCACGGTGCACGGTTCGTGGTTCACGGTTCGTGGTTCACGGTTGGGGCGTGGGGCGCGCTGCCCCAGAAGTACGACGGGCGCGCCAGGTTCTCCACCCGGCGCGCCCCCAGCGTGACAGCGTGATCCCTTCTTGTTTCTTGCTTCTTGCTTCTGTCTTCTGTCTTCTGTCTTCTGTCTTCTTCCCTAAACCACATCCGCCCGCGGCCCGGCCGGCAGCGAACTCTGCTTCGGCTGTGGCGGCAGCTTGGCGCGAACCGTGGTATGCGCCATCACCATCAGGCGACGGGCGGCCACGGGCGAGCCGCCCACGCGCGCGGGCTCGAGGCGGGCGCGGGACACCTGATCCAGCAGGCGGAGCACCTGTTCACGGTCCGGCCGTCCCGACGCGTCGGACCGCACCACTTCCAGGCTCGCGATCCGGCCCTGCCGGGTGACGATGGCCGCCAGCGCGAAGACCGCGTCTTCTTCGCTCAGCGACGTGTCGCCGGTCAGCGCGTGCCCCGGTCCCAGCGGCATGGCCGCCCGCGCGGCGATGGCCTCACGGTCCTGGGCGCTGGGCTCACCGATCTGCTGCCCCACCAGGTCGCGCACGTCCACGCCACCCTGCGAGCCGCCCATCGCCTGCATCATCGCCGACAACGAATCGGGCCGTTCGCTCTGCGGTCCGAAGTAGAAAATCCCGACCACCAGCAGAATCGTCACGAACGACGCCGCGGTCGAGCCCAGGGCGGCGAAGCCCAGCCGCATGTCCTCGAACATCCGCCCGAATTGCGCCGGTACCGACTCGGCACGCTCGGCGTTCAGCCGGCCCAGGATCTCGGCCCGCTGACCGTCCAGTTCCCCATCAACCCAGGCGGCCGCGCCGGTGACACCAACCCGCAGGGCATGGCCCAGTTCGCCCAGCGCCGCGGCCTCGTCCGCGCACGCCTGGCATCCGCGCAGGTGGGCCTCGACGGCCACCTGTTCGCGCGTCGGCAGTTCGCCGTCGTGAAAGGCCGACAGCCTCCGCCGCGCGCCGTGACACGACATCCCTCTCATGATCGTTTCGCCCCCCGCAGCTGGCCGCGCATCGCTTCCCGCGCACGCGTCAGCCGCGACTTGACGGTCCCAATCGCGACCCCAAGCGAGAAGGCAATCTCCTCGTAGCTCAAGCCGTCGATTTCCCGGAGGATGATGGCCGTGCGCTGGTCGAAGGGCAGGCCGTCCAGCGCCTGCCACACCCGCGCCGCCACTTCCTTCCGGCTCAACGCACGGTCGGGATCCGTGGCCACGTCGGCCGACGGCAACTCGCCGTGCTGCTGAATGTGCTCGTCGATCGAGACCTGGTCTCCGCGGCGGCGGCGGCGCCACCAGCGGTGCCGGTTGCGGGCCTGGTTCACCGCGATGCGGTAAATCCACGTCCGGAGCGCAGACTGGCCGCGGAAGCGGTGCAGCGTGCGGAACACCTGGAGGAAGACATCCTGCGACAAATCGCGGGCATCTTCGTAATCCCCAACCAGGTGCAGGGCAAGCGTGAGAACCATCCGCTGGTGCTCGGCCACCACCGTCGCGCACGCATCCGCATCTCCGTCCACGCATCGACGGATGAGGACTGCCTCGCGGTCGGCAATGTCCGGCCAGCTCAGGGCGGGCGCTTGTTTCACCGTAAGTCCCTCAGCCACGCCAGTGACTCCCTGAACTATAACAGCTTGCCCACCCGGTGTCAGGGCTTCTCGCCAGGCCCCGGACAGGCCCTCCTGCTCAAGTTAGACACGAAAAGGGGGCAAAGGTTCCGTCCCGCCTGCTACCATAGGCCCGAGATGCGACGAGCCTGGTTCGTGGCGATCACCGCCGCGGTGCTGATCGTGGCCGCCGTGCTTGTGGGCACGGCGCTGGTGCGCGAGCGCGAGTACCAGGGCCTGCTCAGCCGGGGCAACGCCTCGCTGGCCGCCGGACAGACCTACCAGGCGATCGAGGCCTTCAGCGGCGCCATCGCGCTGCGGGGCGACTCGATGGTGAGCTACCTGCGCCGCGGCGAGGCCTATCACCAGCGCGGCGAAAGCGGCGCCGCCCTGCGCGACCTGCGCACGGCCGCCCGGCTGGATCCGGCGGCACCCCGGCCCCAGGAATTGCTCGGCGACGTCAACTACGACCTCGGCCGATATGCCCGGGCCGTCGAGGCCTATCGGGCATTTGTGGCCATCGACGATCGCAGCCCGCGTGTCCTCTACAAGCTGGGTCTTTCACTGTATCTCTCAGGAGACATCCAGGCAGCCCCCGCCTCCCTGCGCCAGGCCATCGCCCAGGACGCGGACCTGGTCGAGGCGCACTACGTCCTGGGCCTCAGTCTGAGGGACGCCGGCCAGACCCGCCAGGCGATCGACGCCTTCCAGGACGCCGTTCGCCTGAACTCGTCCTTCGTTCCCGCCCGCGAAGAACTCGCCGGGATTCACGCTGCGGCGGGCCGCACCAGGCAGGCTGTCGAGCAGTTGGAGGCGATTGCGGCGCTCGAGCCCGATCGGCCCGAACGGCAGACGGCGGTGGCGATGGCGTACGCGCGCAGCGGGCGGACCGACAGCGCCGTGAACGTCCTGGGTCGTGCGGCCGAACGTTACCCGGACAACACAGCCGTGTTCCTGGCGCTGGGGCGCATCTGGCTCGAGGCGGCCGAACCGCGCCGCGATCGTATGGCCCTGCGAAAGGCGGCTGAGGCGCTCGAGCCGCTGGCCCGGCGGCCGGGCGCTTCGAGCGAGGCGCTGGCGCTCTACGGCCGCGTCCTGCTGGTGTCCGGTGAACTCGCGGCGGCTGAAGCGGTGCTGCGCGAGGCCACGCTGGTGCTGCCCGTGCGGCTCGAAGCGCTGGCCTGGCATGCGGACGCCGCCGAGCGCCTGGGCCGGCTGGCAGTTGCGCGCGAGTCGCTCGAACGATGGACCGTGCTCGCCTCCGAGGCCGCGGCGGGTCGGGCCGCCCAGTTCGAGCGCCTCGGGGACCTGCAGGTCAGGCTCGGCGATCGGGCGGCGGCCGTCCGGGCGCTGCGGCAGGCGGTGCAGGTGGCGGGCGCGCCGGCCTCGGCCTGGCTCGCGCTCATCCGGGCCCAGACAGCCATCGGCGATACGGCCGGTGCCGCGGCCTCCGCCGAACGCGCGGCGTCGCTGTTCCCGCGCGACGCCGTCATCCTCGCCCTCGCCCGCCGCCTGCGCACCACCGCAGCGGCCGGCGCGCCCCGCGGCTAGCGGTCAGGTCGCGGCGTGCTCCACGCCGCGTTCCAGGCCAAGCCGCGCCAGCATCTTCGCCAGACCCTGGCGGGTCAGGCCCAGCGCCTGGGCGGCACGGCCTGGCCGCCCTCCCGCCCGTGCCAGGGCCTCCGACACGAAACGCCGCTCGAACTGGCGGCGCGCGGCCTCCAGCGACCACTCCCCCGCCGCGATCCGGGCGCTCCTCGCGCCCGCCACCTCTGGCGGCAGGTCGCGCGGGCCTATCCGGCCCCTGGGCGGCCCGCACACCGCCAGCGCCGCCAGCGTATTCTGCAGTTCGCGGACGTTACCCGGCCACGTGTGCCTGGCCAACGCGGCCAGCGCGTCGGCGGTGAGGACCGCCCGGGTGCCCGACTGATCGCAGGCCGATCGCCAGAACCGGGCCACCAGCAGCGGGAGGTCTTCGGGCCGCTCCCGCAGCGGCGGGATTTCCACCCGCACGACATCGAGTCGGTAGAGCAGATCCCGGCGAAACCGGCCCTGGCGGCACTCGTCGTGCAACGATCGATTGGTGGCGGCCACCACGCGCACATCGACGCGGCGCGGGGCGTTCTCCCCGAGGCGGCGGATCTCGCCCTCCTGCAACACGCGCAGCAGCTTCGCCTGCGCCCGGGGCGAGAGCTCGTTGATCTCGTCGAGGAACAGCGTGCCGCCGTCGGCCTCCTCGAACAGGCCGGCGCGGTCGCCGGCGGCGCCGGTGAACGCGCCGCGGGTATGGCCGAAGAGTTCGGCCTCGAGCAACTCGTCGGTCAACGCCGCGCAGTTTACGGCGCAGAACCGGCGCGCGCGCCGGGGGCTCGCGCGGTGAATCGCGCGGGCCGCCAGTTCCTTGCCGGTGCCGCTCTCCCCCAGCACCAGGACCGGGAAGGTCGTGGCCGCCGCCTTCACCACGAGGCTGCGCACGGCCACCATCGCGGCGCTCCCCCCGAGGATCTCGGAAGTGGCGTCCGACGCGGTCGGGATGGGAACCGCGGCGGCCGCCAGCGCGGCCGCCGACGGTCCGATGGCCGAGGCCAGGGCGGCCAGGTACAGGCCCGCCGCCGCAGGGGGCTCGAGCCGATCGACGGGCCATCGCGCGGTCACGACGCCGATGAGCGCGCCGCCGGTCCGCAGCGGCGCACACGCCTCGCCGGCCGCCGGGTGGCCGCCAGCCTCGGCCACGGCCAGCGCCTCGGCCCCGTCGCACGGCCGCCCACCGGCGTTGACCAGCAACTCGGGTCGGGCCCGGCCCGGCTCCGACCGGTCGGCCGCGAAGACGCTCAGGGCTGCCGCATCGAGCCGCCGCCGGGCGATCTCGCAGGCGTGTTCCACGGCCGCCCGCTCATCGGACGCCTCGCTGCACGCCTGCACCAGCGCCACGACGTCCGACGCCGACCATGTCGCCGCCGCGGGCCGGATCGCCACCGCGGCAGGCGGCCGTCCGTCGGCCAGCGCAGCGAGGCGTCGCGCGAAGAGGCCGGGGAGACGGCGTCGCCGCCAGCGGTCCAGCGCGGCGGCGTTCAGCGACGAGACATCCGTGGAGGGATGCGTCTTCCAGCACTCCGCGTACGCGAGGCGGAGCGACAGCGCCGCCATTGGTCGGTGGCGGTGCCGCGCCAGGCGGAGGCCCGCGGCCAGCGCCGCCTCGGCATCCGTGCGCCGATTGATGGCCGAGAACGCCAGCACGTCGGCCTCGTGACCGGCCAGGGTGTCGCACACCGCCCACCAGGGCGCCGGAACGCCGGAGGGAGCCATGCCGACGGCGACCGCAACCGCCGCGACGCGTGAGGCCGGGGCGATGCGGTGCTCCGCGAGCCGCACGCGTGCCTCGGGACCCGGTGGAGGAAGCAGCATGCTGGCAGGGCGGCTGTCACCCCATCGCGGCGACGCTTCGGCCACCGCGTCGTGCGGGGTCCCGCCCCGGCCGAGGGCCTCCAGCAGCCGCGCGCGGGCTTCGTCCGCCCGCCCGGCCCAGTGCGCGCACTGCGCCAACGCCAGATCCGTCACCAGCACGAGGTCCGGTTCAGCCAGCGGCCCGGCCGCCCGTCGAGCGGTGGCCAGCAGGGCCTCGCTCGCTTCGAGGCGATCATCGTCTTCCGCCGCGCCGGCCAGGTGGACCATCGCGGCCACCACGCCTGCGACCGAACCCGCCTCGTCGAAGGCATCGCGGGCGGCGCGAGCCCACCGCTCGGCCGCACGGGTGTCCGCCCGCTGCCGCGCCAGCGTGGCCAGCACCACCATCAGCGCACCGGCCCTCGGCCACGCCCGGCGCCGTCGTGCCTGCGCGCACGCCCGCGCCAGGACCCGTACGGCCTCCGTGTGGCGCCCCTGCGAGGTCAGGCGCTCCGCTCGCGCCACGCTGTCGGCGGTGCAGGCCGCCTCGCGCACCGGCAATGCCACGCTCTGCCCGGGGTCGTCCCCGGCATGCTCACGGACGCAGGCGGCCCCGGACGGTCCCTCCGGATAGGCTGCGGCGTGCAACCGCAGGACCGAGGTGCGCGCCGCGCCGTTCGCGCGCAACCGGGTCTCGAAGCGTGCCAGCACTGCGTCGCGCACCGCCCCTGGCGTGCGCCCCTCGTCCAGCACCAGCACATCCCGGTGGCGCAACACCCGCTCGAGGTCCCCGCTCGTCACGCCGCCGGGCCGTACCGCGTCGCACCAGGCCGCGGTCACCGGCACGAACCCCCGGAGACTGACGTGGTGCGCCAGGTGTTCGACCAGCAGCTTTCGGCTGGCTCGGGGTGCCACAGCCACCTGCATGGCACACCCGGCCGGCGGCGCCGCGCAGAGCGCCTCGATGACCGCGTCGACGGCGGGCAGCGCCGGCGCGGCCTCCACGCTGCGCGCGGCCCCGGCGCTGATCGGCCTGTCCCGCCTGCGCCCCACCTTCACGCGGGCACGCGTGGCCAGGTCGTAGGTGACGCCGTCGCGACGGCGGACGAACCGATCGAGCATGAGCGTGGGTCCTGCCACAAGCCCTCCCCGAAGACAGCCGCAGGCCAGGTGTGCAAGACCGGCGCCCGGGCTGCCGCGTGGCGGCAGCCCGGAAACACGGGGGTTTCCGGCGGCGCAGCTCCCGGGACAGGCAGGAACTTCGTATAGAATAGCGGCCGGAATGCTGCGATTTCTGACAGCCGGCGAATCCCACGGCCGGGCGCTCGTGGTCGTCATCGACGGCGTGCCCGCAGGCCTGCCCCTCGACGTGCCCGCCATCACGCGGGACCTGCGCCGCCGGCAGGGCGGCTACGGCCGAGGTCGGCGCATGGTCATCGAGTCGGACCAGGCCCTGATCGTCGCTGGTGTGCGGCGCGGCCTGACCACCGGCGCCCCCGTCGCCTTCACCATCGACAATCGCGACTGGGTCAACTGGCAACGGACGATGCACGTCGAGTCCGAGCCTCCGGCCGACGCCACGGGTGCCGCGCGGGCGCCGGTCACCCGCCCGCGGCCGGGGCACGCCGACCTGGCCGGGGCGCTGAAGTACGGCCACGACGACCTGCGCGACGTGCTCGAGCGGGCGAGCGCGCGCGAGACCGCGGCCCGCGTGGCCGCCGGCGCCGTGGCCCGCCAGTTGCTCGAGCAGCTGGGCATCGCCGTCACGAGCCACGTCTTCATTATCGGAGACGTCGAGTGCGCCGACCCGCACGGCGTGCCGTTCGCCGCCATCGCGGCGCTGGCCGGGGACGACCCGACGCGCTGCGCCGATCCGGCAGCGGCGGCACGCATGATGGCCGCCATCGATGCGGCCCGCGA
Organism: uncultured Vicinamibacterales bacterium; assembly: GCA_964396055.1. Classification (GTDB taxonomy): domain Bacteria; phylum Acidobacteriota; class Vicinamibacteria; order Vicinamibacterales; family JAKQTR01; genus CAYJPV01. The sequence goes on from CAYNDV010000040.1 coordinate 28,490, forward strand.
ACGGGGTGACACACTGGGCGGCGCCTTCGAGGTCGTCGCCACGGGCGTGCCGCCGGGCCTGGGCAGCTACGCGCAGTGGGACCGCCGCCTGGATGGCCGCCTCGCGCAGGCCCTGATGTCGATCCCGGCGATCAAGGCCGTCGGCATCGGCCTGGGCGAGGACGTGGCGCGCCGCCCCGGTTCGCGCGTGCACGATCCTATTCTCCCCCCGTCCGGCGCCGCCGGTCCCGTGCCGGCCGCGCGGCCGACCAATCATGCCGGCGGTCTCGAAGGCGGCGTCACCAACGGCGAGGACCTGCGCGTGTCGGCGTTCATGAAGCCGATCGCCACGCTCATGACGCCGCTGCCGTCGGTGGATCTGCGGTCGCGGCAGCCCGCCGACGCGGCCATCGAGCGCAGCGACGTTTGCGCCGTGCCGGCCGCGTCCGTCGTGGGCGAAGCCATGGTCGCCCTGGTGCTGGCCGACGCGGTGCTCGATCGGTTCGGCGGCGACCAGCTGGCGGACCTCCAGCGGAACTTCGCGGCGTGGCGCCAGAGCGCCACCGCGCGATTCGCCGTCCCCCCGGAGCCAACGGCATGATTCGACCCATCGTGAAGTACGGGCGGCCGGTGCTCCACCACGCCGCCGAGCCCGTGACCGAGGTCACGGGCGAGATTGGCGACCTGGTGGCCGACATGGTCCAGACGATGTATGCGGCCCCGGGGGTGGGGCTGGCCGCGCCGCAGATCGGCGTGCCGCTGCGGATCTTCGTGGTGGACGTCTCGGTGGGGCGCGCCGCCAACCAGCTGATGACGTTCATCAATCCCGAGTTCGTCGAGCGCGACGGGATGCAGATCGAAGAAGAGGGTTGCCTGAGCCTGCCGGGGTTCAATGCCACCGTCGCCCGACCCGGGCGGGCGGTCGTCCGCGGCCTCTCGCTCGACGGCAAGGAGCAGACGGTGGAAGGCACGGGGCTGCTGGCCCGCGCGTTCCAGCACGAAATGGACCACCTCGAGGGCCATGTCTTCGTCGATCGGCTGCGCGGCATTCAGCGCGACCTCATCGTCCGCCGCATCCGGAAGCTCGAGCGGACAGGCAAATGGTGACGGGTGCCGCCCGATCGCTGCGCCTCGTGTTCTTCGGCACGCCCGACTTCGCCGTGCCATCGCTGCAGGCGATGATCGACTCGCGCCACGACGTCGTGGGCGTCGTCACGCAGCCCGACCGCCCGCGCGGTCGTGGGCAGCAGGTGCTGGCCAGCCCCGTGAAGCAGCTGGCGCTCGCCTCCGGCGTGCCCGTGCTGCAGCCCGAGCGCCTGAAAGACGAGGCGTTCCTGACCGCGTACCGGGCGTGGCAGGCCGACCTGGGCGTGGTGGCCGCTTACGGCAAGATCCTGCCCGCCGCGGTGCTGTCGGCCCCGCCCCTCGGCCTCGTCAACGTGCACGCGTCCCTGCTGCCTCGCCACCGCGGCGCGGCGCCCGTCCACCGGGCGGTGATGGCCGGCGACGCGGAGACGGGCGTGAGCATCATGGGCGTCGTGGCGGCGCTCGATGCGGGCCCCGTGTTTGCCACCGTGACGCGCCCGATCGGGCCCGACGATACCAGCATGCAGGTGGAGCGCGACCTCGCGGTCCTCGGCGCCGACCTCCTCATGCGGGTGGTGGAGGATCTGGCCGCCGGTACCGCGCACAGCGTGCCGCAGGACGACGCGCGGGCCACCTACGCGCATCGCCTGGACAGGAGCGAGGGCCCGATCGACTGGTCGAGGAGCGCCGACGAGGTGCACAACCGCGTGCGGGGGCTGCAGCCCTGGCCCATGGCCTGGACGGTCCTCCACGGCACGCGCCTGATCGTGGTCCAGACACGGCGGGTCGCCGGGGACCCGGCTTCGGGGGACCAGCCCGGCACCGTCGTCGCGGTTTCCAGGGACGGCATCCGCGTGCAGACCGGCACGGGCGCGCTGGACATCACGATGGTCCAGCCCGAGGGCCGGCGGCCGATGACGGCCCGCGATTTCGCGGCGGGCCACCGGCTGGTGCCGGGCGTGCGCCTGACGGGCCCGGCGTCAGGCGCCGCACAGACGCCATGACGACACCGGCCCGGCGGGCCGCCTGGCAGGTGCTCGACGCCGTGGCGCGCCGGGTTTCCGATCTCGCGTCCGCACTCGAGCACGCCCGCCGCGGGCTCCCCGATGTGCGCGACCGCGGGCTCGTGTCGGAACTGTCGCTGGGCGTGCTGCGCTGGCAGGCCGCCCTCGATCATGCCATCGGCTGGGCGGGCAACCGCGAGGCGAGGACCTTCGACGCGCCGGTCCTGATCGTGCTGCGCCTGGGGGCGTACCAGATCCTCCATCTCACGCGCGTGCCGGCCTCCGCGGCCGTCAATGACGCGGTGTCGTTGTGCCGCGCGGTCGGCGCCCCGCGCGCCGCCGGGACGGTGAACGCCGTGCTGCGCCGCATCAGCCGCCAGCGCGCCTCGATTCCGTGGCCCGCCGAAGACGAGCCGGCGCGCTACCTGCACACGACGCTGTCGCATCCGGCCTGGCTCGGGGCACGCTGGCTCGCGCGCCTGGGGTTCGCCCGGGCGCGGGCCTGGGCCGAGTTCGACAACACGCCCGCGCCCGTCGTCGTCCGGGCCCACCGCTGGCGCGAATCCCGTGAGTCGCTGGCGGCGTGGCTGGAGGGGTCCGGGGTCGAGACCCGTCCGGCCACCTTCGCGCCAGACGGTCTCGTGGTGGCGCCGGGCGCCGCGCTGGCCGACGCCGGCGGGCAGGGCTCGCGATTCACGATCCAGGACGAGAGTTCGCAACTGGTGGCCGCGTTTGCGGGCGCCCGCCCCGGCGATCGCGTGCTCGACGTGTGCGCCGCGCCCGGCGGCAAGACCGCGGCGCTGGCGGCCGACGTCGGCGCGGCCGGCCTGGTGGTCGCCGCGGACCTGCGGCCGC